>JAOUFX010000442.1 GCA_029857975.1 Deltaproteobacteria bacterium
AAGGGGGATTTATGGGAAGTGATCGGCTACCTGCGCCGGGCCATCACGGTTGAAGGGGTTGATTACGAATGGAGCGAATATCTCCTTTTCAACCCCTACAAGGGATTTCGCTGGCTCTCGGAATACAATGGCCACTGGAATCTTTTGAAGGCCACCACCCATCTCCCCAAAGCGAGAGAAGAGGGAACACGGGAGGTGGTTAGATATTTGGACCAGACCTTTCGCCATTTTCAAACGGCTGAAGCCCGAGTCGTGTATGTGGTGGGAGAATTCTACTGGAAAGTGCAGGCGGGAGAAAAGTGCCTGGTTTCAGATTATATGGCCCCTCCTTTGATTCTGAGCCGGGAAAAGACCGATCAAGAGGTCGTCTGGTCAATCGGCGAATACCTCCAACCGGAAACCCTCTGGAAAGCTTTTCAACCCGGCACGGCCATACCCCCCCGCATTGGTGTGGCCCCGAACCAGCCGTCCCCGTATGCCGCCCAGTCTTCATGGCTGCTGAAACTTTTGGGATTCTTTTGCGCGGCTGCCGTGCTCATTCACCTTTTGATCCTGCTGATGGCCCAAAATAGGCTGGTGTATGAAAATCATTTCATTTTCCGCCAAGCGGATAAAGAAAAAGCACTGGTTACGGATTTCTTCGAGGTCCCGGGCCGTACGGCCAATGTGGTGGTCAAGAGTTCCGCTGACGTCAACAACAATTGGATTTATCTCCACCTGACTCTGATCCACGAGGAAGGCAGGGCTTATGATTTCGGGAGAGAGATCAGCTATTATCACGGAGTCGACGGAGGGGAACGCTGGTCAGAGGGAAGCCTTTTTGATGAAGCCGTTCTCCCGGCGGTTCCAGCGGGAAAATATTATCTGCGCATCGAGCCGGAATCCCCGCGTCCCCAAGTAAATTACAAAATCCAGGTTTATCGGGACGTGCCCCAATGGTCATTTTTTCTACTGGCCCTGGGGGCGCTTGGCTTTATACCGCTGGTGATGAAATGGCGTTCCAGCAGGTTTGAGGCTGCCCGCTGGGCGGAAAGCGACTCTCCCCGGTGAAAGAAAGATCGATGAACCAAGGAGAAGGTCGATGAAAAAATTTTTCTGGGTCTATGGAATTGCGGTTTTATTGTTTTTGGCTGCCGCCGAATTGCGCGGTTGGAGTCTGACGAGTTATGACGAGGTAAAAGGAGTCCCCAAATCCATGCGCGATAATCCGGGAAGCTATCGCAGCGCTTACACCCGGATGTTTCATAAATAAAGTTACGGGTCGCCGGTTACGTGTTTCGGACTGCATTAGAATTCAGGTGGGAATAAGCCCAGGAAGAGAGGGAAACATGTGGGAACAAATTAAATTCAGTGCTCTCGTTAGTTCGTTACTATATTCTTTTATCGGGGTTTTAATTTTTTGGATCTCCTTTCTCATCATCGACCGGCTGACTCCTTATCACCTCTGGAAGGAAATCATTGAGGAAAAAAATACGGCGCTGGCGGTGGTGGTAGGGGGAATTGCCATTGGAATTTGTATTATCGTTGCGGCGGCCATCCACTGAAAACGTGCAGACCCCACGCCCGGAATCTTCAAAGCGATGACCTATGCCCTCCTTTTATCGGTTTTTGTTATTGCTTCCTGCGGTTTAATCTATGAATTAATCGCCGGAACGCTGGCCAGTTATCTCCTGGGAGACTCGGTTACTCAGTTTTCCACCATCATCGGAACCTACCTTTTTTCCATGGGTATCGGATCCTACCTGTCGCGGTTCATCGGCCGGGGGCTGGTTGGAAAATTCATCGCCATTGAACTGCTGGTGGGCGTCATCGGGGGGTATGCGGCAACGGTCTTGTTCTTATCTTTTGCTTATGTGGGGTCTTTGAAACCTCTTCTTTATTTCCTGGTGGTCGTGATTGGCATTTTGGTCGGGCTGGAAATACCTTTGCTTCTGCGCATCCTCAAGGACAAGCTTCAGTTCAAAGACCTGGTCTCCCAGGTGCTCACCTTTGATTATCTCGGCGCTCTGGCCGCATCCCTTCTCTTTCCGATTTTGCTGGCCCCCAAATTGGGCGTGGTCAGAACCTGTTTACTTTTTGGCGTGCTCAACGCCCTGGTGGCTGCCGGTACGGCCTGGCTGTTTCGCCGCCAATTGCCCCGGATGGGCTTGATGAAATTCCAATGTGCTGCGGCCATCGGGTTGCTCCTGGCCGGGTTTGCTTATGCCGAGCGCCTCACGAGCCTTGCCGAGGGGGAACTCTACGCCGATGAAATTATTTATGCCAGGTCGTCTCCTTATCAAAGAATCGTGATCACCCGCTGGAAAGACGACGTGCGGCTTTTCTTGAACGGGCATTTGCAGTTCAGCTCCCGGGACGAATACCGCTACCACGAGGCCTTGGTTCATCCGGGGCTGCAATCGATCTCCCGCCCCCGCCAGGTTCTGGTGCTCGGTGGCGGAGACGGCCTCGCCGTCCGGGAGATTTTAAAATACGATTCCGTGCAGACGGTTACCCTGGTGGATCTTGACCCGGAGATGACCCGCCTCTTTTCCACTGATCCAATATTGACCCGTTTGAACCAGAAATCCCTAAAATCACCGCAAGTGAAGATCATCAACGCCGACGCCTTTCTCTGGTTGGAAAAAAATCAGGAATTTTTTGATTTCGTGGTGGTGGATTTCCCCGACCCCGCCAATTACTCCCTGGGAAAACTTTACACTACGGCTTTCTACCGTTTGCTCCGGAGCCACCTTGCCGCCAACGGAGTCGCTGTGGTTCAGAGCACCTCTCCCCTTTTTGCCCGGCGGGCCTACTGGTGTATCGTTAAGACCCTGCAGAGCGTCGGCCTGGAGGTTACTCCTTATCATGCCTACGTTCCCTCTTTCGGCGAATGGGGTTTTGTAATTGGATCCATGCGACCCTACGTGATGCCCACTCAATATTTGGAAAACCTGAAATTTTTAAATGGTGCGATTGCGCCGAGTTTTTTCCATTTTCCCAAGGATATGCAGCCGGTCGAGACAGAAATCAACCGGCTGAACAATCAGATACTCGTACAGTACTACGAATCCGAATGGCGTAAAGTCACCGAGTAATATTTTTTATTAAAAATTCTATGGACCGCCGGACTTTTATTCTTTCTTCCGCCAGGGTTCTTTCCGCCATAACCCTTTCCTCTTTAACCGGTTGCTGGCGGAAGGAAAAAAAAGGAATGCCATTCACCGGTGCGATCCTGGGGCCCTCCTTTGACCTCGGACACCGGCTCCTGAAAGGGCAATTTCCGGCTCCCCTCCGGGAACAAAAAGTTCCGGTCGTGATTGTGGGTGGGGGCATTGCCGGGCTTGCCGCAGGCTGGAAGCTGGCCAAGACCGGCTGGCAGGAATTTGCCATTTGCGAACTTGAACCGGAAGTCGGTGGCGTAGCGCGTTCCGGGGAAAGCCCGATTACCCCTTATCCGTGGGGAGCCCATTATGTTCCCCTCCCTACCCAGGAGTCGAGAGCGGTGCGCGAACTTTTTGAGGATCTGGGGGTGATCGAAGGCCACACAGCCAAAGGTCAGCCGGTGTATAGGGAAAAATATCTTTGCTTTTATCCCCAGGAACGGCTGTACATTCACGGGAGATGGCAGGAAGGGATTCTGCCCCTCTTGGGGGCCACCCGGAGAGACATTGACCAGTTTCAGCGCTTCCGAGATCTCATCCTCCAATTCAAAAAGCGTCGGGGAAGAGATGGCCGGAAAGCATTCGCCATTCCCATGGAACTAAGCTCGCGGGATCCAGACCTGCTTGCACTCGACCGGATCTCCATGCCGGAGTGGCTGCGCCGCCACAACCTGGATTCAAGGCCGCTCCATTGGTATGTGAATTACGGATGCCGGGATGATTACGGCTGTCATTATGCCGGGGTTTCGTCCTGGGCGGGTCTCCATTATTTCTGCAGCCGC
>JAOUFX010000441.1 GCA_029857975.1 Deltaproteobacteria bacterium
GAAGATGAAGCTCTGAAACTCTCGCATCTCCTTAAATCCGAGCCAGAAGGGGGTGCCGAATCCTATGCCCGGTATTCCCAGAGCGCAGACCGATCAATCCCAAAGCCGGGTAGGCTGCATTCTTATTGCGGCCAAGGTCTACAGGCCAAGGAGGTATAGAAGATGAAAACAATCGTAATTGAAAAACCCGGCTCCTTTAAAATCGAAGAATTGCCCTATCCCAGTCCCGGTGAGGGAGAGGTCACCCTCGATGTAAGGGCTTGTTGTGTCTGCGGTACAGATATCCATCTCCTCGATGGGGAATTCAAGGGAGCGGGCTATCCTTTGATCCCAGGCCACGAATTTTCCGGGGTGGTAGGGGAAGTCGGCGCCAAGGTGACCCATGTTCGATCAGGAGACCGGGTTGCCGTTGAACCTTTCATTGCCTGCGGGTACTGCTTTTACTGTAAAGCAGGGAAGACCAACCATTGTCTGAATGGAATGGTGATCGGTCATACCAAATCAACAGTAATGAAGCTCGACGGCGGGTTCTCAGAGCAGGTGGTTGTTCCAGTAAGAAATCTCATCCCTCTTGCTGAACAGGTCTCTTTCGAGGCCGGCTCTTTCATTGCCAACCTTGGGACGGTCGTTTACGCGATCCGGCGGGCCGGACTCCAGCCGGGGATGAATGTTCTGGTTTTTGGGACAGGGGCCAATGGATTGATCCTTGCAGAGCTTGCAAAAAAAACAGGGGCCTCGACCGTAGTCATCACGGGCAGAACGAAAAGCCGGCTCGAGGTGGCTTCGCGAATGGGAATCGATGCAACAGTTTTGGCCGATGACCATCAGGAAGAGACCCTCCATCGCATCGCCCCAAGGGGATTTGATGCGATCTTCGAAACCACGGGGGTAGTGCCCATTGTCGAACGCGCTTTTAAATTTGTTACTCCAGGGGGGAAAATAGTCCTTTACGGTATTGTGCCTCCTGACCAGAACGCCCGGGTGAACCCTTTTGACATCTGCAGAAAGGACCTTCAGGTCATTGGAAGCTTTTCTTCAGTCAACGCCTGCATCATCGCTCAGGAGCTGCTTGCGAGCGGGGTCATAAAAGTCGAGCATCTCATTTCTCACCGGTTTTCTCTGCAGGATTGGGGAAAAGCCGTCGCGACGGCCCGGGATCCTTCCCAATGCATGCGGGCCATCGTCCTCATGTCTTAAGGCGATAAAACGGGAGGAAGTCGCAACGGTAACTTTGGGGAAAGATTTGGCTGGGAAGGAATACGGGGAGAAATAACGAAGCCAGATTTTTTACGGATAATGTTTTAATTCGGGCGGTCGAATCCTTCCATCCATCATCCCCTGCACGAAGGCCGCAACCTGCCGAACCGCTTCTTGAGCAAATAGCCTTCCTGTTTCCGCAGTAGCTTCCAGCGGGTCTTTCTCCACCTGATCGTGCATGGCGTCATATCGAATATTTTCAGGAAATAAGGCCAGGGCCAAGGAGGTCTCGAACTCCCGGGCGTGGCCCGGGATCACTTTGGTTTTCATGTGGGTTTCTAAAAAATCTCTGGGGATAAGGTCCCAATAAGAGCAAAAGTTCAGGTTGAGTCCCGGCGCATTCATCTTGAAGAAGAGCCACCACTGATTGATGATCCCCTCTATGGGTTTCGTGTTTCCCCCGTGGCCGTTCAAGATCAAAATATTTTTCACTCCATGTCGGGCAAGGCTCTCCACCGCATCGAAAAGGACGGCCAGCCAGCTTCCGGGCTTAGCGGAGATCGTCCCTTTGTGGTTCATGTGGTGTTCAGAAATCCCAATCGCCATCGGTACGCTAACGATCACCATGGGGTATAGACGCCTGGCTGCTTCGCGAGCGATATAGGTGGCGGAGGCAAGGTCGTGTTCCATCGCCAAATGTTCCAGGTGCTGCTCGTTGCTCCCGGTAGGAATAATGGCGGTCTGAAATTTTCCCGTCTCCATCGCCTCCCGAAACTCCCGCCGGGTCAACTTGGCCAACATGACTTCTTGCTGGGGCATAAAATCCTCTCCTGCGAACCTTATCCTTTAAGAGGCCGCTTTTCTTCTCGAAGAGCGCCTCTTCTTTTGCTTCAATGATTCCTTGCTTACTTCGGTAGCATAGGCAAAGGCCTCTTTGCTGCCCGGCGAAACCTTCGGCCACCAAATATAATCTGCATGTTTGGGAAGGCCCGCGGATTCATAGACATGGCTTAGATTCTTAAGAAGTTCTCTTTCTCTAAGGAGTCTATAAGAGGAGTTTCCTTTACGGTCGATCTCTACGCTGAACGGTCCGAAATTTTTCACTTCGAACTCCCATACGGCGTCTACCATTCCAAATTCCGGCCAATAGCAATTGCGGACCTTTTGGATTTGACTGGCGTATAAGGCGGCGCATCCCCCCACCCCCTGTAAAAACACACATTTTTCCCGGACAAGGTCTCCGATGATCTTTTCGTCAAGGTGTCCCTTACCAATCATAACTCCTGGGGCCAAGCCTTTTAGCAAGATCGGGATAAATGGAGAAAAGCGGGAGCTGGAAGTGGGGCCGACGGAAACCACCTCCCACCCCTTTCCTTCTTTTTGGCGCATAATGGGGCCGCAATGAAGAATCCCCATTCCCTGCAACTGAAAGGGAATGTCTTCTTTTTTCCCTTCTTGCAAAAGCTGGGCAAGGCGTTGGTGCGACCAATCCCGGATGGTAAAGATGGTCCCATCGATATACACGATATCATCCAGTCGAAGATCTTTGGTCTGGGCGGCATTAATGGGTGTTGTTAGGTGGAATTCCCTTCTATCCATGGGCAATCACCTCTTTCAATTCCGGATGGGTAATGAATTCTACTTTTCCTTCCCGGTAAATTCTTGCCCGGGAATACCTGGCGGACCAGCAATAAAAAGTAACCGCAATGGGGAATACGGCCGAATGGCATCCAGCGGTTTCCATATGTAAACCGAGGCAGGTTGTTTCCCCGCCGACCCCGAGGGGTCCGATCCCCAGATTGTTTATCGCCGCAAACAATTTATCTTCCAGGGCGGCAACTTGTGGGTCTTCATGCCGGCTGTTCAATGGCTCACGATAGATCGCTTTCCGGGCGAGGTTTTCGGTGTAATCAAGGCCAAACCCCCCCACGGCTACGCCCACGATATTGGGAGAGCAATTTTCCCCTCCAACCAGCGCAACCGCATCAAGTACCGTTTTTATAATCGTTTTTTCTTTGGGCGCTCCCGGTATGGGGACCACACAAGAGCTTTTGACCTCCGCCCCGCCCCCCCTGGTTACCGCCAGCAAATCAAGATAATCAATCCGGTTGTTATAGTTCAAAAAAATGGGAGGCATTCCCCAACCGACATTATCCCCTGAATTTTCATTGGTCAGGGGGTGGGTGATTTGCTGTCTCAGGGGTGCATCTCTCGTTGCTTTGCGGGTAGCCTCTTCCAGCGCTTTTTGTAAATCTCCCTCAATGTAGAAACCGGGAGGCATATCGAGATAAAACATCGGCACTCCTGTATCCTGGCAAAGAGGCACATCCCGTTCCCGGCTCACCTCCATGTTACGCACCATGGCTTCAAAATAAGCTTTGCCTTTGGGATTGCTTTCTGTCTCCGCTGCTTTGCGGATGGCTTCCGCAACCCGGGGGGGAAGTACTTTGGACGAATGGCACAGCATTATATAAGAGAGATTTCCTAAAAAATCAGCGGTAACCACATTCATATAAAACTCCTTGCTGTATTCTTCGTATTGTCAAAACTTAAACACAGAGAACACGGAGAAAAGATTAAATATCAATATGCTATGAGAAATTTTATTTCCTCCCCTCGGTACTACTAATCTTGAGACTCTTTAAATTTTGTCAAGAAAAAAAATGAATCTCACAGAGATCGCAGGGAACGCAGAGAAAGAATTTAGAAATTTATTAAAAAGAGTTAA
>JAOUFX010000444.1 GCA_029857975.1 Deltaproteobacteria bacterium
TTCCCATGTCGCTTCTCCTTATAATTTATTGGGGGCAGTTACGATCTCGATGGTCTTCACATAGAGAGGAGAGACGAGATCCGGAAATTCGGGTTGCGTACATCCATGGCATCCTCCACCAGATCCCACGCACCAGTTCACCCCCGTATTCCAGAGACGCGTAGGACAATCGGCGTAGGTAATCGGCCCTTTACATCCTAATTCGTAAAGGCAACCTGGATCGCCGTGCTTTTTGGCAAATTTCCCCTCGTCAAAGTAAGCACGCCGCTGGCAATTTTCATGGATGAGCTTGCCGTAAAAGGTTAAGGGGCGGCCGAAATCGTCCAACTGATCGGCGGAAGGAAGGCCGCTGAGAAGGAGGCTGGCCACCGTCCCCACGAACCAGTCTGGGTGGGGAGGACATCCCGCAATGTTGATTACGGGAGTCTTGATCCCTTTATTTTCCAGCAGCTCTTTTAATCCCTGGCAACCCGTCGGGTTCGGGGCCGCGGCCGGGATTCCCCCAAAAGTTGCGCACGTACCTACGGCCATCACGGCCAGGGCATCTCGGCTAAATTCAACCACCCGCTCCACCATGGAGACCGGTTGGTGGTTTCTTTCTCCAATGGAACCATAAACTCCATTCCTGGCGGTGGGAATGCCCCCATCAACGATCAAAAGGTATCCCCCTTTTACTTTCTTAGCCGTTTCCTCGGCGACGGCTATCGCCAAGTCTCCGGCCCCGGCCATGACCGTGGCATTGAAGCGCAGGTTTACGTGCTTTCCGGGAATTACCTCATCGATCAATACGTTCTTGATGGTCGGGCTCACGGAGTTCAGGATGGAGATCAAGCACCCCGTGCAGGTGGCACATTGCAACCAAATGACAGGGTATTCTTTTGTCTTCGAGTCCAACGTCCCCTCCTTTCTATGTTCTCGGCAACCTAATGGGATGGCTTCGTGTCTAACAAGACCTCTTAGATATCATCAAATCGACTGGCAATGCGACCAATTTATCCTAACCCTTTGCCTGCTCTGCTTACTATGAGATGTATCATCATCCTTTTTTTACTTTTTAATCTCGGCGGCCGCTTTGGCTGCTTTTACCGTGTTCATCATGAGCATGGTAATCGTCATCGGGCCCACTCCCCCGGGTACGGGGGTAATGGCACTTGCTTTTTCTTTCACCGTTTCGAAGTCGACGTCCCCGCAGAGGATGGCTTTTCCTTCTTTGGTCATCCCGACACGGTTTACGCCGACATCGATGACCACCGCCCCTTCTTTCACCATGTCGGCAGTCACGGCCTTGGGCTTACCCGCTGCCACGATCAGAATATCCGCACGCCGGGTGTGCCAAGGAATGTCCTTCGTCCCGGTGTGGCAGATGGTCACGGTGGCGTTGGCGCCCTTTTGTTTCTGGAGCAGAATGTTGGCAATGGGTTTGCCCACGATGTTCGACCTTCCTAAAACCACCACCTCCGCCCCCTCGATCTTCACCCCGCTGCGGATGAGTAACTGTTGTATCCCCGAGGGAGTGCAGGGAAGGTAATCGGCTTCCCCGATCATTAACTTCCCCACGTTCACGGGATGGAAGGCGTCCACATCTTTCTTGGGATCAATGGCGTAAAGGACTTTCGTCTCATTGACGTGCTTGGGCAGGGGCAGTTGGACCAGGATGCCGTGAATTTGGGAGTCCCGGTTGTAGCGATCAATCAAGGCTAAGAGTTTTTCTTCGGTAATATCCGCAGGCTGATTATCCTGAATAGAATAAAATCCCAGCTCTTTGGCCGTTTTTTGCTTGCCGGTCACATAGCTCACCGAAGCCGGGTTCTCTCCTACCAGAATCGTCACCAATCCGGGAACGACGTTGTTTTTTTCTTTCAGCAGGGCAACTTCTTTGGCCAATTCTTCCCGAATCTGTTTGGCCACCTCCGTTCCGCTGATAATTTTCGCAGCCATCTTTTCCTCCTTATTTCTTCGCCACAGAGGACACAGAGGTCACAGAGGAAATAAAAAAATTTAAACCCCAGGCAAAAGCCAAATCAATTCCCTGCACCCAATATTTTGGATTTTTAAGATCTGGAGTTTGGCCATTGAAATTTGGCATTTGTATTTAACTCTGTGTTCTCCGCGCCCTCTGGGGCTAAATCATTTTTAGAACAAGCCCTTCACCTTGCCGGTTTTCACATCCACGTCGATCCTCCGGAAAGCCGGATCGGAACTGGTTCCGGGCATCAGGCTGATGGTTCCGGCGCAGGGACAGAGAAATTTCGCTCCGGAGTAAACCAGAACGTCGCGAATGGGTAGGGTCCAACCCTTGGGTACCCCTTTGATGGCGGGATCATGGGTAAGGCTCAGGTGCGTCTTCACCATCATGGTGGCAAAATCTTTGAATTTGGGGTCCGCTTCGAACTTTTTGGCCTTGGCTTCGGCATCCGGTAACCAGGAAACGCCATTGGCCCCATACACGTTCTTGGCAATGGTCTCTACCCTTTGGCGTAAAGGCATTTCTAAGGGATAGAGGAATTTGAAATCCATTTTATCTTTGCAGGCATCGATGACCGCATCTGCCAACTCCAGGGCTCCATCCCCACCATTCGCCCAGTGGGAAGAAATGGCACAACGCGCTCCGGCCTGTTCAACAGCTTTTCGTAAAAAAGCAATCTCATCTTTGGTATCGGTGTGGAAGGAATTAATACATACCACCGGATTAATCCCTGCCTGTTTTACGATTCCGATATGGTGGATAAGATTGGCCGCCCCTTTTTCCAATAGCGGCAAATTCTCCTTGGTGTAGGAGGGATCCAGAGGAAGACCCGCTACGACCCTGGGGCCGCCGCCGTGCATTTTTAAGGCCCGGACAGTAGCCGTGATCACGGAAACGTTGGGGATGAGTCTGCTATTCCTGCATTTGACATTCCAGAATTTCTCAAAGCCGATGTCGCAGCCAAAACCGCTCTCGGTCACGTGATAGTCAAACATTTTCAGCCCGATGCGGTCCGCGATTATGGAGGATTGCCCCACGGCGATGTTGGCAAAAGGTCCAGCATGAACCATAACTGGCTGTCCTTCAACCGTCTGCAACAGGGTTGGGTTGATCGTATTGCGCATCCAGGCGCACATGGCCCCGGCAACCTCCAGGTCACTGGTGGTAACAGGGTTCCCTTTTTTGTCATAAGCCACCGTGATCTTGCCTAACCTTTCCCTCAGGTCAGCCAGATCCCGGACGATGGAAAGGATGGCCATAAGCTCGGAACTGACGGCGATGCCGAATCTGGAGGGCATTAAGAAGCCATCCATCTTCCCGCCAATGCCCATGATGATATTGCGCAAGCCCTGGGCGCAAAAATCTATGATCCAGCCCATCTCCACGTTCTTGGGATCGATATCCAGACGTTTCAGCCCGCGTTTGGCCAGTTGCTCGTCTGTGTAATTGGCCTCGTGCTGCATCCGGGAGTTGAGAGCTACCATGGCCAGGTTGTGGGCATTCATGATATCGTTGATGTCTCCGGTGAGCCCCATGGAAAATTCGGTCAAGGGAATGGCCTGAGCATTTCCGCCGCCGGCCGCACTCCCTTTGATATTCATGGTGGGCCCACCCGAAGGCTGGCGAATGCATCCTCCAACATTTTTCCCTCTTTTCCCCATTCCTTCGATGAGACCCATCGAGGTGGTAGTTTTTCCTTCCCCGAGAGGAGTGGGAGTGATGGCTGTTACCTCGATGTACTTGCCGTCGGGTTTTTGCCCTAGACGGTTGATGATCTTCATGAAATCGAGCCTACCAATTCTTCCGAAAGGAATGACTTCATCCTTCTCCAGTCCCAACTCTTTCTGGAAGTCCCCTATGGACTTCAGATGTTCTTCGGCAGCTTCAGAAATCTGCCAGTCCGCCATTTTTACTGCATCATAGGCCATGCGTAAACCCTCCTTTTTTTTATTTAAT
>JAOUFX010000445.1 GCA_029857975.1 Deltaproteobacteria bacterium
AGGAAAAGCAGGGAGGTATTATAGATAAAGATGAAAGGAATCAAATACTCAACCAGGGCCAGCCGCATGGCGATCCAGGCTGTTTTGACCCAGTTCGCCCCGGCGATTCCCGCTCCCACATAAATTGCTGCGCACACTGGCGGGGTAATCGCCGAGAGAATGGCATAGTAAAAGATAAACATATGGACGGCGATCGCTTCAAAGCCCATTATTTTGAGCGAAGGGGCAATGACGGCCGCGGCCAAGAGGTAGGCCGCCGTGGTGGGTACGCCCATTCCCAAGATCAACGTCACCGTCGCGGCCAGGATTAAAGCCAAAAATTCATTCTGGCCAGCAACGGCGAGAATGAATTCAGACAACTTCACCCCGATACCGGTTATGTTGATCAAAGAGATGATAATATTGGCACAGACCAAAAGGGGGACAACCTTGATCATGGAGCGACCGGCATCCTCCATTCCCTTCAGGAGCCGGGTCCAGCGCATTTTGACCTCGGCGGTACGGAATGTGGAAAAGAGGAATAAGGTAATGGCGGCCATGATTGCCCAGAAGGCCGATGTCTCTGGGGTATAACCCTGCAGCAGGAAGCCCAGTAAGATAAAAATCGGCACGAACAAAGGCACCGAACGGGAAGGCTTCATGATCGCCCGGAAAGGCTTAACATCTGCCGGGGGAACCCGGCCCAGGTTGCGTTTGACACTTTCGAAATGAATGGCACTGAAGCAGCCTAAGTAGTAAAGGTAAGCCGGGATGGCGGCGCAAAGGGCCACCTTGAGGTAGGAAATTTCCAAAATCTCCGCCATAATGAAAGCCCCCGCCCCCATGATAGGAGGAGTAATCTGCCCCCCCGAAGAGGCCGTGGCCTCCACGGCTCCGGCAAATTCATTTCCATACTTGAGGCGCTTCATCATGGGGATGGTAAAAGTTCCGGTTGTGGCTACGTTAGCCACAGCGCTCCCCGAGATCATCCCAAAAAAACCGCTGGCCACGACGGCGACCTTGGCCGCTCCCCCAAAAAAGCGGCCCGTAGACCATACGGCCAAGTCGATAAACGTCTCACCCCCCCCGGTGAAAAGAATGAATGCTCCGAAGATGATGAACATGGCCACGATAGTGGCCGAGATCCCGGTAACGAAACCCCACAGTCCCTGATCGCTCAGAAACATAATCTGGATAATGTAGGGTATGCTAAAACCCCGATGCCCCCAGTAAGACAAAGCAGTGCCAATCAAGGGGATGTCGGGGATGTAGGGTCCAAGGTGGGCATAAAGGAGGAATAAAAAGGTCAAGATGGGAAAGAGGAAGCCGATAGTTCTGCGGCTTGCTTCTAAGGTTAGCAGAATAGCTATGGTTCCTAAAATTAGCTGGATGGGTGTGGATTCCGCCGGGTGATCCATGATCCAGTCGTATTTGACGATAATGTAAACACAGCACCAGATCGTCATGGCCACAGCGGCCAGGTCAAAGGCTAAAAAAACAGATTTCCACCGTCTTCCCTGCTCGCGGGTGAAAGGTCGCAGGATCAAAAAAGTTAAGATCAGCGCGAAGCCCACGTGTACGGCCCGTTGCCTCAGGTTGGGGAAGGGACCCGCATATCCGGTATAAAGGTGAAATATAACATACCCTACGGCTATCAAACCGATCAGAATTCGCCCAACCCTTCCGTAATGCCGGGCTGTGGCTGAGATTTCTCTGTCTTCCGGCTTTTCTCTTTTCATCTCTCCCCTCTCCGCCGCTTTGGTATCTCAAGGGAATAACCCCAAAAAAACAGATTGGCCGAAAAAAAATGAATAGAGGGCGCAACTTGCACCCTCTATCATCTCTGAAAACCCTATCTATTTTTTGGCTTCTTGCGGAATGGCCCGTTCTGGGATTTTCACCCCCATCTCTTTGTAAGCTCGGTAGGCGCCTGCATGGAGGGGAATCATGGTTAGTTCCGGGGTATCCTGGGCCACATCTACGTCAGCATGGGCCGGAAAAGCCGCGATGATCATATTTCGGCCTTTGATGATAGCCTTGACGGCTTTGTAGACCAGGTCATCAGGAAAGCTTTTCATGGCCACCGCACAGACCACCATCCCCCAGCTTTTATATTCGGGCTGAGTGGGCATGGCCTTGATTTGGCCCGCTGGAACAGTAAAGAAGGGCAGGTAGGGAACGACCGCCTTCACCTTTTCCACCTCCCCGGAGGTCATGGAGATCAGGCGGATCTTGGTCAAAGTCATTACGTCGAGGGTGGAAGCGTCTAATTGCAAGCCGACCCCGGTCTTGACGTAACCGGCAATCCGCCCGTCCTTAGTGGCGGCCACGGCGTCGGTTGTTCCCCCCACGTGGTAATCGGGCTTGATGCCTAAGATTTCGAAGACCTGCTTTGTGGTCGCTTCTGTGGATGAGCCACGCATGCCTGGGTTAATTTTTTTCCCATCCATGTCTTTAAGCTTTTTCACTCCGCTGTCTTCACGGACCACGTAATAGTCTATGGACTTGGTATAGGCCCAGAGCATCCTGAGATCGGGCGTCGGGATCGTCTTCCACATACCAATCCCTTTCCAGGCTTCGTACATAACCTTGATGGTGACGATACCACCAATATCCAATTGCCCGGCCCGCATGCGCTTGACGTTATCTACGGAAGCCCCTGTTTCCACTACACTGGCGTTGACTTCGGGAACATATTTGTTGATCACTTTGGTGGCGGCAACGGCATAGGCATAATGGCTGGAGGCCGTTTGCGTTGACCCGATGAGAATGTATTTTTTGGCCTTGGCCAAAGCCGGCCCTGCGGGCCACAAAAAAGCCCCGCCAATTAATAAAATAATGGATAGGGAAAAGATAAATTTAAGCTTTTTCATTTTAGCCCCCTTTCCGATGCAGGGATAAACCGAAGTTCTTTTCTGCCTACCTCATCGAGGCAATTTTTCCATGATCTCGATGGCAATGTTCTTCGGTTCTTCCTTCAAAAAAGTGTTGAGTTGAAAAGTGTAAGTTCCTCCAGCCGCAATGGGTTTGGGTTCCCCTTTCGGTCCTGAGGCCGTCAACTGGGACGGTTGATCCTCAGCCTGGATCATCATGTAGAAAGGCTTCGCTTCCCCGGAAACATTCCGAACCGTTACATAAACGTAGTAATTCCCTGCTTTATCAGCCTTGAATTCCACCTTCTTGATCTCAGCGGAAGAGACGCATGCTTTCTGTAGGCCTCCACCCGTGGCACAACCTATGGCCAATAGAAATCCCAGGATTAAAAAAATAATTTTTTTCATATTCTCCTCCTGATCATTTGAAATATTAGGGATATACTCTTGATCACCTCCCTTCTCTTTGCCTGATTAAGAATAGCCCTTTCACCGGTAAGGATTCTTGCAGAATCGCCAGGGCTATATACAGCAAAGGAGTCAAATCAGTCTGATTTGGTGTTTTAAGAAAAGGAAAGACATTTCCTATATACCCTAATCAAAATTAAAGTCAACCTTTATTTTTCATAGGAATACCCCCAATAAAAACCTACGGTCTCCTTTTTTCTTTGTCGCCGCGCATCATTCCTCCCCTCGGGCCACGTCAGACTTTGTCAAAGAATTTTCGAGACGCGGGCCGCGTGCAGTGCGTCGTAGATAGCCTTGCCCTTTTTGTCATTCCGGACTTTATCCGGAATCCAGTCTTTTCAACGGGGCTTCCGTTTTCGCTTTCGGAATGACGGCTTCTATATCAATGTAAAGAAGCGTTAGAGACACTACGCATTGGATTTTTTTTCGGTTAAAAAGCAGGCCATGGCTACCATGAGGAGGAGGTTTAATCCCACAAAATACCAGATCCACCAGGGAAACCCTAAAATCAAGGGGGCGGAGGAACCCCAGGCCCAAAAGTCAATTCCCAAAAGGAATAGGGCGCTGAATACCCCAAAAGAAACGAATGCG
>JAOUFX010000446.1 GCA_029857975.1 Deltaproteobacteria bacterium
CCGCACATGAAAGATGATTTTCCTCACTTGCAAGATATTTTAAAATCAAGAGGGTTTCCTCCTCAATAATCCAGGCAAGAAATCTTCCTTTATATTTCTCTAATATTTTCGAGCTCAGGGAGGCAAGGGCAAGAAACTCCTTGACACCCTTCGAAGATGTATAGAAAATACCATCATGGCTTATACCTTGAGTCGGTCCGAGATTTTAGGCGGTGAACGCCATTAAAAACAGAATCGGTTATTTTTTTCTGAATAAAAATTTCCTTTGACAGGTTGGTTTAAGAGGAAGGAGGATTATAAGGAATGGCCATTACTATCGTAAAAGACTTTTGCAAGGGGTGCGGGTTTTGCATCGCCTATTGCCCTAAAAAAGTCTATGATCTTTCCGATGAAATGAATAAAAAAGGATATCGCCTACCCAGTCCGGTGCGCATCGAAGATTGTACCGAGTGCGGCCTTTGTGATTTCTACTGCCCTGATTTTGCGATCTTGCTGGAAAAAACCAAAAAGAAAAGGAAAACCAAAGGAAAGGAGGGCCGCTGATGCCATCAGGAGTCAAACCGGGGAAATATTTCGTCCAGGGCGATGAAGCCATTGCCGAAGGAGCCATCGCTGCTGGTTGCCGTTTCTTTGCCGGCTATCCCATCACCCCCTCTTCGGAAACCTCGGAGACGATGGCCCGGCGCCTTCCTGAAGTAGGCGGAGTCTGCCTGCAGATGGAAGACGAATTGGCCTCGATTCATGCCGTGGGCGCAGCGTCGGTAGGAGGCCTGAAGGCCATGACCATTTCCTCCGGTCCGGGAATCAGTTTGAAACTGGAAGGTTTGGGCTGGGGAATTAAGAACGAAATTCCTTATGTGGTGGCCGATGTCCAGCGCGCCGGCCCGAGCAACGGCGTGGCGACCCGGGTGGGCCAGGGAGATTTTTATACTGTCCGTTACGGCTCGGCAGGAGGGAACAGTTCCCTCATCGCCCTCTCCCCCAAATCCACCCAAGAAGCCTTCGACCTGACCATTGAATGCTTCAACCTGGCCGAAATTTTTCGCTGCCCGGTCTTTTTGCTTACCGATGAAACCGTAGGCCATACCCGGGAGCTTTTGCTCATTCCCGAAGAATCGGAACTAAAAGTGGTCAAGAGGTTTAAACCCAGGGTTCCGCCGGAACAATTCCTCATGTATCCCCTGGATACACCGGGGGTTATAAACTACCCGTTTCCGAATATCGGAGAAGGTTACGGGATATGCGTTTCGCCCTATACCCATAACTCCAAAGGGTACGCCAGCACTGCCCAGGATATGCAAGAAAAGATGGCCAAGCGTTTGGTTTTTAAGGTTACCGAAAACTTGGATAAATTGGTGCGGGTGGAAAAACAAAAAATGGAGGATGCGGAATTCGCTGTCGTGGCTTACGGCGGAAATGCCCGCCCGGCCATGGCTGCGGTAGAGATGGCCCGGGAGCAAGGGATGAAGGTGGGATTTTTCCGGCCAATCATCGTCTGGCCCTTCCCCGACGGAGAAGTCCTCAAAGTTGCTGAAAAGGTAAAAAATATTTTGGTCTGCGAGCTGAACATAGACGGCCAGCTATGCCGGGAAGTTGCCCGGGCATCAAAAGGAAAAGCCGAGGTCTTCCATCTGGGTTCCGGAGGCGTGGAGCCACATCTTCCTTCCCAGATCGTTAATGAGATAAGGAGGCTTTACCCATGAGTACTGTTAGCGAGAGTCTTAAGGTTTTACATCCACTGGTGGCCAAATACCTGCGCCGGGAGCGCATGCCCCATATGGCTTGTCCCGGATGCGGCATCGGCCAAGTGGTCCACGCTACCCTTGTGGCCATCGACGAATTGGGTTTGACTCCCCAAAATACAGTCTGGGTGCAAGGCGTGGGCTGCAGCAGCCGCATCACTTATTCCACCTGGGTGGGAGACAACGTGGACGCCCACCACGGCCGGATGTTTGCCGTGGCTACGGGCTTGAAAATGGCCCGTCCGGATATGAATTTTATCTGCTTCACTGGCGACGGGGATTGCGGAGCCATCGGAGGCAATCACTTTATCCATGCCTGCCGTAGGAATCTGGACGTCACCGCCATTTTATTCAATAACGGGATCTACGGCATGACCGGCGGGCAGGTAGCTCCCACCTCTCCCGTCGGAGCCGTGACCACCACTACTCCTTACGGGAACATCGAAGACCCCTTCGATATGTGCCAGATGGCCGTAGCAGCAGGAGCCAGTTACGTGGCCCGCTGGAGGTCCACGGATTTCAAGCCTTTGGCCAACTCCATTAAAAAAGGAATCCAGACCAAAGGGCTGGCCTTCATCGAAGTTCTGCTGCAATGCCCTACCAATTTTGGCCGGTATGTGCTTAAGACCAGCAATCCCCAGGACGTCCTTAAATGGATTAAGGATCATACGGTTACCCAGAAGGAATCCGAAAAAGTGTCCCGGGAAGAATTGGCCGGGAAATACCTCATTGGCGAATTCGTGTACCGCCCGGAACGTTCGGGGATCGTGGAAAGGTACCAGGAATTTTTAAAATTGCACCAAAAGGAGTAAATTATGGCACGCCAGGAAGTTCGGTTTGCTGGATTTGGAGGACAGGGATTACTTTTAGCCGGAATTCTTTTAGGCAAGACTGCGGCCCTCTATGCCGGAAAGCAGGCCGCCCAAACACAATCCTATGGAACGGAGGCCCGCGGAGGGGCTAGCCAGTGCAATGTGGTTATCGACGACCAAGAGATCACTTACGTGGGCGTGGTTAATCCTGATATCTTTGTAGTGATGTCCCAGGAAGCTTATGAAAAATTAATCGGGGAAGTCAAACTTGGAGGGCTGGTCTTCTATGACTCCGACCTGGTAAAAATTAAGGAAAACCCCGGGTGGCGACTGATTCCCGTTCCTTCCACCTCGTCCGCGAAGGGATTGGGCAGGCAGATGGTGGCCAACGTGGTCATGCTCGGGGCAATGGTCGAAGGAACAAAAATCCTTGACGTTGACCAGGTCAAGGCCTGTTTAAAAGAAAGCGTTCCCCCCGGAACAGAGGAGTTAAACCTCAAAGCTTTTGATTTGGGGCGGTCGTTGTTCAAAGGATAACTGAAGTTCGGAACTCCAAATTCCGAACTTTTTTTAGGAGTTTTTATGGATACTTTTTTGGGTTACTCTCGGCCCAAGGGCCGGGTGGGTACAAGGAACTATTTAGCCATTATCCCCACGGTTTTCTGCGCCAACGAAGTTGCCTGGCGCATCGCTAAAAAATTTAAAAGCGCCAGGCCCCTCCTTCATCACCAGGGTTGTGGCCAGCTGAAACCGGACGTGGAACGGGTAACGCAAACTTTAATCGGCCTGGGCGCCAATCCCAACGTGGGGGCGGTTTTACTCATCGGTTTGGGCTGTGAAAGCGTCTCCCTGCGGGAAGTCTTCCGGGGCCTAAAAAAACGGGGACAGACCGTGGAGCAGATCGCCATTCAAACTGCGGGAGGCATGAAGAAAGCGATTGAGCAGGGAACCAAGCTGGCGGCCCATTTGGAAAAAGGATTGTCCGGAAGCAAGCGAAAACCTTTTCCGGTAAAACAACTGGTCATGGGCATTAAATGTGGTTCGTCGGATGCGTCATCCGGCCTGGTCAGCAATCCTGCGGTGGGTGCAGCCAGCGATAAACTCCTATCCAGAGGCGGAACCGTGATTTTCGGAGAAACAACGGAATTTTTCGGAGCAGAGCACCTGCTGGCCCGGCGCGCAGTTTGCGGCGAAGTAGCCGCTAAGATTTTTGCAATCGTTGAGCGGATGGAAAATCGGGTGATCGCGGTGGGAGTGGATATGCGCGGGAGCCAACCCACACCCGGGAATATTCAAGGCGGGATTACGACTATTGAAGAAAAATCCCTGGGAGCTATTTGT
>JAOUFX010000447.1 GCA_029857975.1 Deltaproteobacteria bacterium
CCGGGTCCATAATTTTTCCAAGGAAAGGTCCGCCCAGCCGTATATCTTGAAAGAGAGGTAGCAGATGGTATCCCCTTTACGCACCCGAACCAGCTGCGCTTCATCAGACCAAACCTCCACCTTTAAAGGGCTGGCTGCAAAACGATAATCTCGGATGTTGGGGGTAGGTTTTCTCTCTTGATCTCCAATTCACTGGTCCCAAGATTTTTAACCGATGACTTTCCTTTGGTAAACTCTTCCACTGTGGCTAAGGGAAAACCGCAGCGAGGAGTTTTGAAATGCATGGGGATGATCACCCGGGGACGCAATTGCTGAGCCGTCAAGGTAGCCTGGGAGGGGTCTATGGTGTAAACGCCCCCGATAGGCATAAACAGTAAGTCCACCGGGCCGATTTGTTTAACCTGTTGTTCGGTGGGTACGTGTCCAAGATCGCCTAAGTGGCATACCTGAAGACCGTCGAGAGAAAAACAGAAAGTGGTATTTCCTCCCCTTTGAGAGCCCTGTCCTTCATCGTGGTGGGTGGCAATCCCTCTTACCTCTAAATCTTTTACCCGGTGGGTGCCTGAGCCTTGCACCACCATTGGTTTCCCCGGAAGCCCTTTTACGTAATTATGATCGGCATGATCATGACTTACCAGAACCACATCGGCCTTATCCGGAATTTGGCCATAGCCGATGGCCCCCCCGAACGCCCCGGGTTCGTAGGGATCGGTGATGATTTTAAACCCCTGGTCAGAGGTAAGCAAAAAAGCTGAATGGCCATACCATTTTACTTTCATTGCCTTGGTTCCTTTCTTAGCCGAGAGAGATTTTTTTCTTCTCTTCGGCTTCAGCTTTCGTCTTGCATCCGATGCATAGCGTGGTCACGGGGCGGGCTTCCAACCTTTCTTCGGAAATTTCCTCCCCGCATTCTTCACAGATGCCAAAGGTTCCATCCTCGATCCTGGCCAAAGCCTCTTTGATCTTCAGGATCAGCTTTCTTTCCCGGTCGCGGATGCGTAATAAAAAATTGCGGTCCGTCTCTAAGTTCGCTCGGTCGGTGGGGTCGGGAAAAGTATTTTTGTCATTGGTCATGCCGGTGACCGTCTTTTCCGCCTCATTGAGCAAAACTTCTAAACGATTGGTTAGAAGCTCCTGGAAATAAGCGAGCCTCTCTTTTTTCATCTTTTTCCCCCAAGGGTCTAAAAAAATATAGAAATATATATCATATCTTAGAAGAAGAGTAAAGAAGTTTTCCTGGTTTTTTCAGGTCCTTTTCTTCAGGCCTGATATAGGCCCCGCTTTTGCCTCCGGACTTTTTCATGAGCTTGATGTCCGCAATGATCATTCCCCGGTCGATGGCTTTACACATATCGTAAATCGTCAAGGCAGCCACCCCCGTTGCCAGCAAGGCCTCCATCTCTACCCCCGTTTTACCCGTCGATTTTACGCGGGTCTCAATATACACTTGGCAGCGGTTGGCCTCCGGCCGAAAGGAAATTTCCACACTTTCGAGGTTCAAAGAATGGCACATGGGGATGATTTCCTCTGTGCGTTTGGCGGCCATGATCCCCGCTACCCGAGCGACTCCTAAGACATCCCCTTTCTCGATTTCTTTGTCCACGATACGCCGCAAGGTCTCGGCTTTCATGATTACCCGCCCTGAGGCCACAGCCGTTCTATGAGTCACTCTCTTGGCGCTCACATCCACCATCCGTGCCCGCCCTTCTTTGTCGAAATGGCTTAGTCTGGCCACTCTCTTCCCCCCTCCCTCGAAAATAATTCTGTAATGAGAACCTTAAAGAATAAAACACTATCTGTCTATGTCTTCAACCCATTTTTTGCTGAAAGCTGATGGCTGATAGCTGACCGCGGTATTTCTGTCTTGCCATGTATCAAGCCTTTTGCTATAAGTATTAAAAAAAAATCCTCCTCCGTCAACGTTTAAATCAAACCTGCCCTTAAGCCCCAAGAGAGGAGTCCTGCATGCTGGCCAAAGTTCTGAGCGGTGCCATTTTGGGAATTGACGCTTACATCGTGGAGGTAGAGGTAGATATTGCCCAGGGCCTCCCTGTTTTTGCTACGGTGGGGCTTCCGGATGGTGCGGTCAAAGAAGCGAAGGAACGCGTGAAGTCGGCCATCAAGAACTCCGGTTATGACTTCCCTCCCAAAAGGATTACGGTCAATCTGGCCCCGGCCGACGTAAAGAAAGAAGGGGCTGGCTTTGACCTGCCTATTGCCATAGGAATCCTCACGGCCCTTGACGTCGTCTCCCATAAACTTCTGGAAGATTATCTTCTCTTGGGAGAACTATCCCTCGACGGGCGAGTAAAATCCATCCGGGGAGCACTTTCTTTGGCTATGGCGGCAAAAAGTAACGGTAAACGAGGGGTCTTGTTGCCCAAAGAAAATGCCGAGGAAGCCGCTGTGGTCCGGGGAATTGATGTTTTGGGGGTGGACGTCATTTCCGAAGTGGTAGATTTTCTTAATGGCCAAAAGACCATCCTTCCTACCTTGGTGGACCTCCAGGAAATCTTTAGCCGGGAAAAGCATTACGCCGAGGATTTCAATGAGGTCAAAGGACAGGAACACGTTAAGCGAGCCTTGGAAATTGCCGCGGCCGGTGGGCATAACATCATCATGATCGGTCCACCCGGGGCGGGGAAAACCATGCTGGCCAAACGAATCTCGTCGGTCCTGCCCGACCTCTCGTTTGAAGAAGCCATCGAAGTAACCCGAGTTTACAGTGTTTTAGGCCTGCTGTCACCCCACAGCGCTTTGATTGCTACGCGTCCTTTTCGTTCCCCTCACCATACCATTTCCGACGCCGGCCTCATCGGAGGGAGCCACATTCCCAAGCCGGGAGAGGTGAGCCTGGCGCATAACGGTGTTCTTTTTTTGGATGAACTGCCGGAGTTTAAAAAAAATGTGTTGGAAGTCCTGCGCCAGCCGCTGGAAGATGGTCGAGTGACCATTTCCCGGGCCCTTTCCTCCCTAACCTTTCCGTCTTCTTTCATGCTGGTGGCAGCCATGAATCCTTGTCCCTGCGGTTTCTACACGGACCCCAACCGGGAATGCACCTGCACGATGCCCCAGATTCTCCGCTACCGCTCCAAAATCTCCGGCCCGTTGATGGACCGCATCGATATTCATATTGAGGTTCCGGCGGTGCGTTACCGGGATCTTACGGGAGAAGCCTCCGGCGAAGATTCCGAGACCATCAAAGTACGCGTCAACCGGGCAAGGGAACTTCAGTGGTTGCGCTTCAATGGGAAGCGCATCTATTGTAATGCCCAGATGACTCCCAGATATCTAAAAAAATATTGTCAGATCGGGGAGGACTCCAAGGCCCTCCTGGAACAGGCGATCGACAAACTGGGTCTCTCCGCCCGCGCCTACACGCGCATCCTTAAGATCGCCCGCACCATTGCCGATCTGGAGAGTGTTGAGGAGATCACGGCCCAACATATCGCCGAAGCCATCCAATACCGCAGTCTGGACCGAACGTTGCTATAGCGGGAATGAAAAAATAATTCGCCCTTGAGGAATCGAAAAGCAAAATCAAAAACTCAGACTGGAGGTTCTGGTCTTAGGTAGAGTAAAGCACTGGCGTAGTGGCTGCAGGTTGAAGTTCGTGTTCCCCGTTTCTCTCCGTTTCCTCTGAGAGTGTCACATGATCTCAACCATACCCTATTTCCAGCACCTTCTCGTCAAACCGTACGTGAGAAGGGAGGGCAGAAGGGGTCAAGAAGGGGAGAAGGCGGGAGAAGGGGTCAAGTCTGCTCTTGTCTCATATTACCTTTTCGAATATAGTTAGCTCATGTCTCGGCCTCTTCGGATCGAATTCTCCGATGCCTGGTATCATGTCCTGAACCGCGGACGCCGGAGGGAATCGATTTTCCGGGACCCAAAGG
>JAOUFX010000448.1 GCA_029857975.1 Deltaproteobacteria bacterium
CAGGTTATATTGGGAGTATAAAGGACTTTTTTTCCATTTTCTTCATAGATTCTTCGGCACTGCTCCATATATTTCTTTACCCGTATCTTGAGAGGGCAAAAGGATGGGTCCGCGATTAATTCGTCATCCTTGATGATGTCCACTCCACCCTTTGCCGCTTCATAAAACAGTTGGGCCCCAGCCTCGGGGGTAAATCCCGTGCAAGGCTTGATCATGTTCAGGACCAACGGCCGGTTATATGCTCCCAAAATTTTCCGGACTCCTTCGATGCCAAATTTGGGACCTTTAAACCCCTGGGTATATTCCAAGGGAAATTCGACATCGACGAGTTTTATTATTCCCATTGAGGAAATATTTCCCAAGACCGTTGTTAATAACAGAGGAAAATTATGACCAAAATTGCCCAATGGGTAGGCAATACGGATAATAAATTGCCGATCCTGGACTCCCGGCGGAATCGCATATTCGTAAGCAGGGATTTCATAGATGCCAATGACTTTTCCTCCGTATTTTTCCCTTATATCTTGGGTTTCTCCGGGCACCTTTATCCACGTCCCTGTGGTTTGTTCAAAGGCGATACTTTCGGCATATTTTACTATATCCGCCTCTCTCTTCACCCCAACGAAATAGGTGGCCACCACATAATCTTCCGCTGCAATCCCCTCCTGAAGCACATGAACATATTGATCCATCACTTCCTCCTAAATATCTGTTTTGTCCCTTGTAATTTAATTGTATAGGAAATTCCTTTTTGGACAAGGATATACACAGATTATCAGGATAAACTAAAAAGAAAATAATTATCTGCGGTTATCTGCGTAAATCTGCGTCCAATTAAATTTAATTGTCCGCAAAATCAGGAGCGCCCCCCGTTACTAAAATGAATAACCGAAAGGCTGTAGGTAATTCTTTTCTTTCACGGCCAGAAGTTTAGCACGAATGCGCTTCCCATTCGCTTCCCATTCGCTTCCCATTCAAAGCCCCCTTTTTTGCCTTTTTCAGAGATCTCATTAGATCCCAAGGAGGCAAGAGAAGACGCTCCTGCGGGATTGTTAGGGCCTCATCCCGGGAGTTGCAGGTGACAAGAATCACATCTTCCGCTTCTTGGGAAGGGCGATGGATTTAAACCGGACCACCGCTTCGCGAACCGCCTTTTCGATGGGAATCCGTTCGATGCTGGAAGCCCCGACAAACCCTACGGCGTCGGTGTGCTGGTAGAGATACTGAGTATCCTCGGGAGTGGCAAAGGGACCTCCATGACCCAGGCAGATGATTTGAGGATCGATGGATTTCGCCACCCGGATGATCTCCTGAACCAGCTCAGCTCCTTCTGCCAGAGAAATCGATTGAAAGCCAGCCAATCCACCTTTGGTTGAACCTACGTGAGCCACCAAACAATCCACGCCGCCTTCGGCCATCCGCCTGGCGTCCTCGGTGTTAAAGGTATAGGCGATCGTAAAAAGATCTTTCTTTCTGGCCACCCGCATCATCTCCACTTCCCGGGCAAAACCCAAACCCACGGATTCCCTCACCTGGCGTCGTTCATGTCCCAGCAAGGGACTCAGGGTGGGATAGTTCAAGACCCCTGAATAACCCGCCGCCGCCGCCTCTGCAACGAGCTGGGAAAGGTCCATCCACCGGGGATCGGTGGCCTCGAGGCTGCCAACGATGGGTGTATCCCGGACCACGTTGGTGAGCTCCGGAAGGAGCTTGAACATATCTTCGTTAACGTTTCCCAGAATGGTGGTGGGTAAACCCATGAGTCTGGATCTGCTGGTACAGGCGGTCATGATAATATCCGCCCCTGCAAGGGCTGCACACTTGGCGATGATTCCCGCCCCGCAGCAGGCCACCAGAATGGGCCGGCTTTCGGCTTGGGCTTTTTGGAGACGTTCGATGATTTCACTCCGGGTAAATCGCTTCACCATCAGAAACCTCCTCTTCTCTGGGTAATCAATCACCCGTGTGGAATACTCTATCCAGATTTTTCCGATCCAAAAGCATGGGGATTCCCTTGGACTGCCTGGAGGACGTTTTTCCCCCTTCCGGTTTCATTTTACAAGTTTAAATCCGAGATCCTACCTTCGTCTCTGCCGGCCGTTTCAATGGTATCTTCCGGCCTCCCGGCCCTTTGAATCTCAGAAGTGTTTGGGAATTTCTCCCATGGGAACCCAGAAGTTATTGGGATAGGGATACCAAACGCTCCGATAGCCGGGAGAATGGGGGTCAATTTCTACATCGATGACCCAGGAATACCCGGACTCCAGCGCTTCCTTCAGAGCAGGGGCCAGCTCGGAAGGAGTGCTGACTTTTTTCCCCTTGACGCCTAGGGCCTTGGCCATGGCCACCAGGTCGGGGTTCCAGGGTTCCTGCGTGGACTGCTTCACAAAATCGCAGAAAGCAACCCGCCCGTACAGCTTCTTCATCAGTTCTCGTTCGATCTGGAGCGTGCGGTTATTCATGACGACGGCGATTATCGGGAAGTCATATTCATAAGCCGTCGCCAGGGCCGTGCAGGTAAAGAAGAAAGAACCGTCTCCGATCAAAGCCACGACGGGTTGTTCCGGCCTGGCCAGACGACATCCCAAAGCGGCTGGCAGGCTCCAGCCCATGCGATGAAAAAAACCGCAATGGTGGAAAGTCGGTTGAATCACTCGGTAGAAAGCAGGCGCAAAAGACAGGAGGTGGCCGGTGTCCACGAAGACCGATGCCTCGGGGTAAAATTGGTTGAGTAACTGGGAGACTTCATGGCAAACCCGGGAATAACTCAGGGGCGCTTGATCTGAATGCCGCAGGGGAGCGACACTCTGCTCCCATTCTTCTTTCCACCGGGTTACTTCCTCCCTCCATTCCGCCCAGCGGCCGGGCTGGAGATTGAGGGATTCAAGCTCCTCAAGAAGTTCGATCAAGGCCAGTTTAGCGTCGGAAATGATTCCCACCTCGGGCGGATAAGCTCGGGCAATTTCCGTTGGGTCGATGTCGATGTGAATCAGGCGTGTTTGATCGGGGATGTGAAAGAGTGTCCACCCCCCCGTGTCGATGTCTGAAAAATGGGTGCCCACCGCAATCAAGAGGTCGCAGGCACCCGCCGCTCGATTGGCATGGCCGGTCCCGGATCTCCCGATGGCTCCCAGGCACAGGGGCTGATTTTCCGGGTAGGATCCCTTGCCCATGGTGCTCGTGCAGAGGGGAAGGCCGAACCTTTCCACGAGCCTGGCAAGTTCCCGATGGGCGCCGGCGTGATGAATCCCGCTGCTGACGAAGATTAAGGGCCGGCTGGACTTGGCAATCCAACGGGCAGCGTCGCGGATGGCCGATCGGTCCGGCCCGGGGGGACGCAGGTCCACCCATTGCCTGGCATTGATGGATTCGTTGAACTCAACCTCCGAATGTTGGATGTCAAAAGGCACCTGCAATACGACCGGCCCAGGCCGGCCCGTGACCGCTGTCTTATAGGCGCGGAGCAACATTTCCACGGCCGTATCCGGTCGACTGATCACCAGAGCCTTCTTGGTATAGACTTTGACCGTCTGAATCCATTCGTCCGGGGCGTATCGGTAAAACTCTTCGATTCCTCCCCGATCAAGCCAATGAGTGGCGCCGCCGCCTGCTAAAACCACCATGGCTGCCGATTCGTAAAAAGCATTGGCCAAAGCCGGAGCGATATTCATATTTCCCGGCCCTACGGATGTGCTTACAATAGGAAGCGGTCCCTGACGTTTGGCGCGGTAATACCCGTCGGCCATGTGAACTCCTTGGTCTTCCGTGCGGCATATGATGCCTTTGATGCGGCTTTCATGGGCAATAGCATCCAGAATCGCCCAGTTCCCGTGCCCGTTGTAAACAAAGGCGACTTCCGTTCCCATCGCTTCCAAAGCCTTAACCATTGCCG
>JAOUFX010000449.1 GCA_029857975.1 Deltaproteobacteria bacterium
TCCTTCAGAAAATCTAGTTTTCCCCAGCGGGTATCCTCTTCATCTTCAACGGTGCGGGAAATTTTTAAGAAGCCCTGGGCGGGTTTTGGGAGACTTTTTACAATGGGAGCAAACAGCCGCCATCGCTCACCGTGGTTCATTCTGGTCATCGTCCTCCTGACCAGTATCGCGGCGCCGTTAAACCAATTCAAAGTTCCCCCTGTTTTGCCCCTTCTGATGGATGCTTTTCACCAAACAGCCGGGCGGGCTGGCCTGCTCATGTCCGTTTTTGCCGTAACGGGCCTCATATTGGCCATACCGGGAGGGTTCATTTTCCAGCGATTGGGTTATAGGATAACGGGCCTGATCGCCATCCTCTCTATTCTTTTGGGCGCGGGTATGGGAACGCTCAGCGGAAGCATGGAAACCATGCTGGCCAGCCGTTTTATCGAAGGGGCGGGCTTGAGCTTGATGTCTGTGGTGGCGCCCGCTATCCTGGCCCTCTGGTTCACAGCGGCGAATCGCGGTAAAGCCATGGGGATCTGGGCTATCTGGGTCCCGCTCGGCTCGACAATGATGTTCATGCTTGCTCCCCTGCTGGCGAGCCGATGGAGCTGGCCGGGCGTGTGGGGGTTCGGATTTTTTTATACGGTCTTTGTCGGCGTGCTTTATTATTTTTTCATCCGGTCCACCCCTGAATCCTTTTCAGATCAGGGCCAAAAGCGTTCTCCCAGAGAATTAACCGGTCCGGACCTAACCAGGGTACTCCGTAACCGCGGTTGGTGGCTGATCAGTTTCCTGTTCGGCTGTTTCAATTTTGTTTTTATCGCTTTTATAACCTGGGCTCCAACCTTCCTCCATCAAATTCGGGGGAGCTCTCTTGCCAGAGCCTCCCTGCTGGTGAGCGCGGCATCGATCCTCTCCATTGTGTCCTGTCCCACGACCGGTTGGATATCGGATAAAATCGGCTCACGCAAACTGATATGTGTCCTCCCCATGTTGCTGCTGGCGTTCCTATTTCCCATCAGCTTCAGCGTGAGCGAAGATATGTTCCTCCCCTTGGTAATGGCGTTAGGATTTATAGGCGGGTTCGTTCCCGCAGGTGTTTTTTCCTCAGGCGTGGAGGTTGTGGGTGATGAAAGATTAGGTGGGATGGCCATGGCCGTCATTCAGATCGGACAAAACGGGGGGATGCTGCTCGGCCCTCTGATATTTGGTTGGATGGTTGAGTCCTGGGGAGGGTGGCAGATGGCATTCTGGACCTTAACTCCCTTGAGCGTCATAGGCGCTATAGCGGGCTGGAGAGCCAAAATAAAGTAAATGAAAAACAGCCTAAAAGGATGATGGCCCTTACCCTAAGAGATAACAATATCTCCAGGAAAATTTTACTATTCTGGATCCTGGCTGCTCTTTTATTTGTGGCCTTTTCTTTTTCGTCCACCCCGGCAGCCGCCGACTGGTCGCCGTTGATTGAGCGCCTCATAGCCGATGGCTTCGAGGAGCAGGCTGTCCGGACCCTATTCTCCCGCCCCGAAGTAAAGTTTGAACCGCGCGCGATGGCCAGCAAGCTGGAGTCGCTCCTTAAAAGGAGAACCGTAAAAACCACAGGTGTTCTCAAAAGCTTTTTGAGAATTCAGGTGATTGCCGATGCCCGCTCTTATATGCAGGAAAATCAAGCCATCCTTGAAAATATTCATAGCCGTTATTGTGTGCCCCAAGAGATCGTGGTGGCCATCTTACTCGTTGAAACTCTTCTCGGCAAAAACGTGGGCGAAAACGGTGCTTTCAACAGACTGGCCAGCATGGTCTTATGCGCCGACCTCGAAGCCATCCGGCCCTACCTCCCCCGTAAATTACTCAGCCCTAAAAATGAGGATCTTGCCCGAAGCCGTTGCCGGCAAAAAGCGAATTGGGCCTACGCCGAGCTTAAGGCCCTGATCGATTACGCTGGCAAGAGCGATATCGACCCGGTGAACATTCCCGGTTCGATCTATGGCGCGATCGGCCTTTGTCAATTTATGCCCTCGAACATTTTCTCCTTCGGAGTGGATGCTGATCGGGATGGCCGCATCGACCTCTTTTCCACGCCCGACGCCCTCCATAGCATCGCCAATTATTTAAGGAGCCACGGCTGGAAGTGCAGAATGAACCGGAAAAGCCTGCACCGGGCCATCTTGGCCTACAATCATAGTCCCGTCTATGTCAACACGGTTCTGGCTGTGGCCGAAAAGCTTAAGAAGCGTAAATGATGTTTACTATCCCCCGGGGTAAACCCAGGTTATCAGGATAAACTAAAAAAAATTATCTACGTCCTATTAAATTTTTTATCGGTCTGATTCTGCTAAATCCAGGGGCCTGTCGAAAGCCGGGAACCTTTTCCTTTCCCCTTTTTCATCCGTTTCGAAACCGGGCGCTGTCTGAGCAGCACGTAGGTTGCTCCGGCACCGCCGTCACAAAGCCTGGCGCTGGCATAGGCCACAACCCATTTTCGCCACGGCCCATGTCTAAGCCACTCGATAACTTTGACCTTTAAAACAGGTCCTGTAGAGGAAGAAAGCCCCCGCCCATGGATAATTAAAACTCCTCTTTTACCGGTGGTCACGGCCCATTTTAAGAATTTATCAAAAACTTCTTTGGCGTCATTGACCTTTAAAGCATGGAGATCCACGTGAGCTTGGATGGAATAATTTCCCCGATGCAGGCGCCTGGCAACCTCGGGATGGACATTATACCCTGTCCCTTCGATGTATTCGGCCGTGTCCAATATATTGAAGCCGGTTCCATAATGAACAAGATTGGTTAGCTTTAATAATGTTTCCGCATCCTCTTTTTCCTGGGGGTCTTCAGGGAGCTTAACTGCTGGGGCCGTGATAGGGAAAAAACCTTCTATCTCCTTTTTTCTTGGGATGGGTTTAACGTCGACCATGGCCTCGCTAAAGAGCTTTTCCTCGACATCAGGATTCAGTTCTCCCTCAGGAGCAGGAAAATCGATTTTAGAAAATTCTGGAAGAGATAAGGCTTTGGACTTGAGCAAACTTCTTAGGTCTTGAAAGGAATGGTAAGTTAGAAAGAATTTGCGAGACTTCATGATCTAATCCCGGCATGGACAAGAAGTCTAAAGCAATTAAAATAATTCTAAACAAAATCAAGAAAAATAGCAAACCAACAAAAAAAGATTACCCCTGCGCAAATCCCGCTTTTGGGTATAATGAAAGCTCAGACTATAGGATGGAAAAACAGCCTTAAATTGGTTAGATTCTTACCCATTAAAGTCGGAGAATTTATCTCTAACATTTGTCCCCAAGGCATGCTTAGATTCTAAATTCGAAGCACGAAATTCGAAACAAGCACAAATGTTCAAAATTCGAATTATCCAAACAAAAAAGTTTGGAATCTTGAATTTGTTTAGGAACTCGATATTCGGAATTCGAATTTGAAACCAAAATTTCAAATATTTTTGGTTAGTATTTTTGAACATTTTAAAAAATTCATGTTATGATTTATAAAAGACATTTTCAGGATTCTTGAATGAAAAAAGAACATGCTCTTCTCTTTATCGCCATCGCTTTCGTAGCCGGGATCGTGGTGGGCGTGATCGCAGCGGTTACCTACGAAGACAATACTCCCATTACGCCCGCAGCCTTGAAGCCGGTTCCCTCTTCGCCGTCTCCCGCCGCTCCATCTGCAGACTGGCAGCGGCAAATTGAATCCCTTCAATCTATTCTTAAAGACGACCCGAAGAATGTTAATGCTCTCGTCCAACTGGGGAATGCCTATTTTGATACGGATCAGTTTGACCGGGCTATAGAGGCCTATTCCAGAGCCTTAAAGGTCGATCCCAAGAACGTCGACGTGCGTACAGATATGGGCATCATGTACCGGCGGAAAGGAAATTTTGACCGGGCCATTGC
>JAOUFX010000450.1 GCA_029857975.1 Deltaproteobacteria bacterium
ATCTCCAACTTGCCGCACCAGAGGGAGCCGACGCAAGAAGGATTTTTCTTCTTCGGTAAGCTTCTTTTCCGTCCATAAAATAGCTGCTTTAGCCGCCGGATTAAAGCAGGAAACATCGGTAAGGCCCACTGCTCCGTAATCATGGTTCCCCGCCACGATTATTTCCGCAAGTTTTTCGATAAGGTTTAGGCAATCCTCAGGGTTGGCCCCGTATCCGACAGCGTCGCCCAAGAAGGCAATTCGTTCTGCCCCTTCGGCCCGCAGGTCCGCGATCACCGCCCATAATGCTTCCAAATTTCCGTGGACATCAGAAAGGAGGGCCCATTTCATAGCAGGGGCGGATTCGCCTGGTGGTCGTTTCCGTTGGCCATCAGGATCGAATGGATTTTATCCAGAATGCCGTTGATAAAAGAGCCGGAGTCGTCTGCGCCAAATTTTTTGGCTAATTCAATCGCTTCGTTCAGGGTGGCTTTGAAAGGAATGTCGGGACATTGAAGAAGTTCAAAAGTGGCCAAGCGTAAAATATTGCGATCCACCATGGCCATGCGTTTGAGAGTCCAATTATCGGAATTCTCCTCGATGAGCCGGTCAATCTGCCCCTGGTTCTGGCAAACGCCCTCCACCAGTCTCTGGCAAAATTCCCGGGCTTTCTGCGCGGGTTCAAAATTTTCCCAGTAGAGGTCTAAAACTTCTTTGGCCCTCTCTTGGCTTGCATCCAATTGGTAAAGAACCTGGAGGGCGATTTCCCTCGCTCTCCGCCGGATACCCATTAAAAATCCTTATCCCCATTCACCGCAGAGAGCGCAGAGAACACAGAGAAAATATTCGTGATTCATTAAAAACAAATTCGAATATCCCAATCCTAAGCTTTTTATTTGGAATTTATTTCTTTTGAATCCCGCCTTGGCGGGACTTGTTTCGGTTTTCGGGGTTCGAATTTCGAATTTTATTTATTTGTTCTCGGCGTTCTCGGCGTCCTCTGCGGTGAATAATTTTTATTTCTTCTCTTTCATTTCCCGGTAAAGATTGGCCATCTCGATGGCTGAGAGAGCGGCGTCCCATCCTTTGTTCCCGGCTTTGGATCCCGCCCGTTCGATGGCCTGCTCCAGGTTGTCGGTAGTCAGGACGCCAAAAGCTACCGGGATTTCGCTTTCCATCCCGATCATGGCGATCCCTTTGGATACCTCGGCGGCAATGTAATCGAAATGCGGTGTTGCCCCGCGGATGACCGCACCCAGGCAGATGACCGCGTCGTATTTCTTCGCTAAGACCATTTTCCGGGTCACCTGGGGTATTTCGAAGGCTCCGGGTACTTTAAGGATTTCGATGTCCTTCTCCTCTGCTCCATTGCGCAGGAGCGCATCCAGAGCTCCGGCCAGAAGACGTTCGCAGATAAAGTCATTAAACCGACTGACCACCATCCCGAACTTCATCCCTTTGGCGTTCAGCTTTCCTTCCATCACTTTGGGCATTGGTTTACCCTCCCTATTTTAGAAGCGCTCAGCTGTCAGCGGACAGCTTGCAGCGGAATTGAACCCCTTTTTCCCTTGGCTGAATGCTGATGGCTGATCGCTATTCAGTCGATCGTCAGCAAATGCCCCATCTTTTTCTTCTTGGTTTTAAGATAGGCAATGTTCTTACGGCTGGGTTTGATTTCGATCGGCACCCGTTCCACAACCTCCAAGCCGTACCCTTGAAGGCCCACGATCTTTTTGGGATTGTTGGTCAGCAGACGAATCTTCCGCACTCCCAGATCCCTTAAAATTTGGGCTCCCAGCCCGTAATCCCGCAAGTCGGGCTCAAAGCCTAACGCCGCGTTGGCCTCGACAGTGTCCTGCCCTTGATCCTGGAGGGCGTAGGCCTTCATCTTGTTGATCAACCCGATTCCCCGCCCCTCCTGGTGCATGTAAACGATTACGCCCATTCCTTCCTGGGCCACCATGCGCATGGCCGCGTGCAACTGCTTGCCGCAATCACAACGCTGCGAACCGAAGACGTCTCCCGTCAAGCATTCCGAGTGAACCCGGACCAGAACCGCATCTCTGGGATGAATTTCCCCTTTGATTAAAGCCAGGTGCTGCTGGATGTCCACTTCATTTTCATAGGCAATGGCTTTAAATTCCCCGCCGTAAACTGTGGGTAATTTGGTGACCGCCGCACGATAGACCAGGCATTCGTTCTGCAGCCGGTATTTAATGAGATCAGCGATGGTCACTATTTTTACGTTATTCTTCTTGGCAAAAATTTCCAGATCGGGCATCCGGGCCATGGTCCCGTCGTCATTCATGATCTCACAGATGACGCCGCTTGGTTTCAAACCAGCCAACCGCGCCAGGTCCACTGAACCTTCGGTCTGGCCAGTCCTGACGAGAACACCTCCCCGTTTGGCCTGGAGGGGAAAGACATGCCCGGGACGAACCAGGTCTTCCGGTTTGGCGCCCTCAGCGATAGCCGTCAAAATTGTCGTTGCCCGGTCGGCTGCTGAAATTCCTGTCGTTACCCCCCGCTTGGCCTCAATGGAAACGGTGAAAGCAGTCTTGAAAGCCGAGGTATTGTCCGCAACCATCAAGGGAAGCTGCAACTCCTTCACCTTATCCTCGGTCAGGGAAAGGCAGATGAGTCCTCTCCCGTGCTTGGCCATGAAGTTGACCGCCAGGGGCGTCACTTTTTCCGCGGCCAGGCAGAGGTCTCCTTCATTCTCCCGGTCCTCGTCATCCACCAGGATAACCATTTTCCCCTTACGAATATCCAACAGTGCTTCGTCGATGGTGCTGACCGGCATAATTTTTAACTCCGTGAAACCTTTTAACGGTTGATAAAACGAGTAACTTCAACCTAAATTGAGCGGTTTTTTAAAACCACAGAGAACACGGAGAATAATTTTATAGTTAAAAGAAAATAAAAGCTCGCTTTATTCTCTGCATTCTTTCGTAAGTTAGAATATTGTGTTGTTTTCACTTAACGAGGGCACAGAGTAAAGCTGAGAAAAGGAGTTTATTTCCTTGTTTTATCTTAATTTTCCTCTGGGCCCTCTGTGGTGAATCGCCTTTTTTAGGTTCAATGCCAATTGCAAATTTTTTAATCCTTACCTGCCTCATTTACATTTTTTTTCCACTTTTCACTTTGCATTTCTCAATTTTTTTGAGACTTAGCATTCTTGGAAATGCCGCCAAGCTAAATCCACTTATTATTTCCCAAACCCGTGCTCGGCTAAAAAGGCGGCATTAATCCGAGTGCTTTGCTGTGTCGGCGCACCCGCCTGGCGCACAAATTTTTCCACGTATTTGGCGATTAAATCGTTCTCCAGGTTCACCTTGTCTCCGGCCTTTTTCTTCCCCAGGGTCGTCCTCACCGCCGTGTGGGGAATGACGCTAATGCTGAACTCTTGATCATGGCATTCGGCCACGGTCAGGCTGATTCCGTCAACGGCGACCGAGCCTTTCTCGATCAAGTATCGGCCAATCTCCAACGGAATTCGAAAGCGATAGCGTAAAGAGTTTCCTTCAGTTGAAATCTCTTCTATCTCCCCCGTTCCATCCACATGCCCCGCTACCAGATGTCCACCCAGGGGGTCGGACAATTTCAAAGCCATCTCCAAGTTAACGGGCTGGCCGGTCGTGGCGTTCACAAGGGTCGTACGTTTTAATGTCTCCGGAGATACTTCGACGGTGAAGGTCCGGCCGGAAACCCTTACCACGGTCAGACAGACTCCATCCACAGATATACTGTCCCCGATCTTCACCGCTTCAGGTTCGAGTTGGGTTACGATCGCCAGGGAAACTCCTCCGCCTTTCCGCTCAATGGATTGTATTTTTCCTATGTCCTGAATCAGGCCGGTGAACATAAAAAAATGCCTAAAGTGGTCTAAAGGGTCTAAA
>JAOUFX010000451.1 GCA_029857975.1 Deltaproteobacteria bacterium
AACGAAAAATTGGGGGGACAGCTTTCCCTGGCGGCCCTGCCTCCCGGAAGGAGCGAATTCCTCACTTTCGTGAACTACCTGCAAAAGCAACTGCCAAAGCTGAACGTGGTTGTGCACACCCGCACCATGGTTACTCCCCAAGACGTCGAAGCGGAAAAACCCGACGTGGTCATCGTCGCCACTGGCGCAGAACCTCTCCGACCTAATATTAAAGGGGTGGACCGGCCCAATGTAGTCATGGCCGGGGACGTCCTGACCGGGCGGGTAGACACCGGGAAAGAAGTGATCATCATCGGCGGGGGAGCCGTCGGGCTGGAAACCGCCCTTTTCCTGGCCCGGAAAGGAACCCTCCATCCCGACACTCTGCATTTTTTGATGTTCAACCAGGCCGAGAGTTTTCCGACCTTACAATTACTCCTTTACCAGGGACTAAAAAAAATCACCGTAGTGGAAATGCTGAAAACAATCGGACAGGACATCGGCCCCAGCACCCGCTGGACGATCCGTCAGGACCTCGCTCGTCATTCCGTTAAGACCTTGACCAGCGCCAACGCTAAGGAAATCACCGCCGAAGGTGTGATCATCGATCGTGAAGGAAATGAAATCCTTATCCGGGGGAACACCGTCGTCATTGCCACCGGGACCAGGGCAGTAAACGACCTTTATGAAAGGCTCAAGGAACGAGTGCCGGAGATTTTCCTGATTGGGGACGCCAAAGCCCCGCGCAAGGCTCTGGAAGCTGTAGCCGAAGGCTTGGCGGTTGGAAGAACTGTCTAAGTGAAAGTGTGAGTGTGAGTGCCAGGATCCGAGTCAGGTTTTTCACTGACCCTAATCACTGACGCTGACACTATTTAAACCGCCACGACTTCCTTCACTTCTGGAATCTGGGCTTTGAGGCGGGCTTCTATGCCCCGCTTCAAGGTAAGTTGAGACATGGGACATGAGCCGCAAGCCCCCACCAATTTCACCTTAACCACCCCTTCCTGTACATCGATTAATTCGACATTCCCTCCGTCAGCCTGCAAAAAAGGGCGGATCTCTTCGATCGCTTTTTCCACTTTTTCCCGCATCGGTATCTCCTTATAAATAAATCGCCAGGGATAATTTGAGTGTCAGTAATTTTCAAATTGCTGACGCCGATCCTCACCACTGACACCATTTCTTATTCCGGGACGCAAGCCTCCACCGGGCAAACATCGGCACAGGCAGCGCAGTCTGTACATAATTCAGGATTGATCTGATATTTGGGATCCCCTTCGCTAATGGCCTCTGCCGGGCATTCTTCCTTGCAGGTTCCGCACATGATACAATCGTCCGTGATTTTGTGGGGCATCTTCCCTCCTCCTTCAAACTTTGATTTTGGCGTTAAGCTCTTCTACAATCTCATTGACATCCTTGTTATGCATCAGGGCTCCGAAGTCAATCGTTTCCATACGGGAACTCGGACAAGTAAAACAGCCCTTGCCAAAATGCTTTTGAAAAACTTTCCGGGCCATGGGATATTTATCGAGGACTTCTCCGATGTTCATTTCCTTGTCGATCTTTCGCTTCCCTTCCTGCATGCTTCCCCAACCTCCTCCAAGCTAATTTTCTCCTGCCAGAAAAAATTCATTCCCCGGACACCTGATCCCTGCCCTGCCGCCCGGATTACGACCCAGTCTCCCTGCGGAAAGGGGAAAGATCCGGTTCCTTCTGCAATGATCGTCCTGCCGGGATTGCTTCGCCCTACCCTATCACTATGGATTACCGGAAAAATGATCTAAATCATGTTTGATGAACCCGTACAAAGTCAGAAAAGCCGTCACTCCTGCGCAAGCAGTCCCGCCTGCGGCGGGATGGCTCCCTGCTGAAGTTTACCCTCGCGGAAGCGGGGGCGGGAATAGCGAAAATGGGACAAAAAGGACCTATTACGAATCCATCATCATTCAATTTCTGAAAATTGGAGGGGAAATTTAATCTGTGTTTATCTGCGTTTATCCGCGTCCTATAATAATTTTTTGGCTTGCGGCTCTGCCGCGTTGCGTCCTTTGTGGTTTAAAAAAGTGGCTTGATGGCTGACTCAAATACCCGTTTATGGGTTAACCCGACAAATCTTTGGCAAATCTGGCCTTTGCGGTCGATCAGGAAGGTTATGGGAATTCCTTGAATCGGCCCCATGCCCGGGATATTGCTGAAAATTTCCACGATTTCGTCATTGCCCATGAGATTGACGTATTTTACGCCCATCTTATCCAATAATTTCTGAACCCCATCGGGATTTCCCCGGTCCAGGGAAATTCCTATGACCTCCAATCCATCTTTCTTATATTCGCTGTAAAGGTCATTGAAATATGGAATCCCTTCCCGGCAGGGCGGACACCATGTCGCCCAAAAATCGAGGAGGATCACTTTGCCCCGGAAATCTGCAAAATTCACCTTTTCCCCTTTCAGATCCAGGAGCGTGAAAGATGGAACCAACAAATCCTCTCCCACGCACTCAATTCTCTTAGGCTTGTCCGCGGAAATATCAAATAAGCCGAAAGCCAGGGCCAAAAAAATAAAGAGCACGCTGGAGATGATTAATATGAATTGCTTAGATCTCATTTTTCCCTATCATAATCGATATCGCCCAAGAAATGCAATCCGGTATCCGGGGTTTCTCAAAGGATCGAACCCGTAATGATGACCCTAAGGCCATCTTCCCTTTGGAAAAAGACGGAAAAGAAGGCGGCCTGCCGATTGAATATTTCAGCGGTGCGGGATGGGTTAAGAGCTTTATTTCCCCTCAGAGATTTTTTGTAAAAACTTCGGCTTCAGAATGAAAATCTTTCCTTTGACCGGCTTGATAATCTTGGTTTTGGTGAATCGGCTCATGACCCGGATGGTTGTCTCCACAGTTGTTCCGGCCATGTCGGCCAGGTCCTGCCGGGTGAGGGAAAGGTTGAGTAGGGTCCCCCCCTCCGCGGGTGTGCCCAATTTATCGGCTAACTTTAGCAGAATATTGGCGATACGTTGTTCCACCCGGTCTACGGCCAGGCTTTTGATGGCGGCGTGAGCTTCGCGCAGTTGCCGGCCCAATTCCATGATCATCTCCGTGGCCACAAAAGGGTGTCGCCCAAAAAAATATAAAAAATCTTTCCGGGAAAGTTTCAGAATGGTCGAGGGCTCCATCGCTTGGGCCGAAGTGGCATAGGGTTTGCGGTCAAAGAGAGAAGCTTCCCCAAACATATCGCCGGGGGCCAAGACCTGCAGGATCACATCTTTGCCGGTATTTGAGTGCTTGACCAGTTTCACTCTTCCTTCTTTGACAATATGAAACCACTCCGGCCCATCGCCCTCAAAAAAGATGTAGTCATCCCGCTGGTATTTTTCCTCGATAAAAAGCCGACTGATTTCTCTCTGGGTGGCTTCCGAAACCGCGGAGAAGAAAATTGATTTTTTTAAAATTGGCAGTCGATCCATAAGCCCTCGCTCACCGGTAAGCTAAAAATTAGCTTAATTTTTATTCTAAAACGGGGGGGGGTTTTTATGCAATAAATTTTCTCGATAGGGAACGATCTTTCTTGAGGATGCGCTGGCAGCGGGGGCAATAAAAACTCGACCTTCCGCCAACTTTTTCCCGTAGAATGGATGCCCCGCAGCTCCGGCAGGCCCCTCCCTCTCTCCCGTAAACCTGAAGTAATTTTTGAAAGCCTCCGGCAGACCCATTGGCATCCACATAAGTACGGACGGAAGTCCCCCCGGCTCGAATGGCCCCGCGCAAGACTTGGCGCAGAGCATAGTAGAGCCGGTGGAGGATTTTGTCTTCCAGCATCTCAACCCTCTGCCGGGGATGAATTTGCGCCCGATGCAGGGCCTCATCCGCATAGATATTCCCCACTCCGGCTAAGAAG
>JAOUFX010000452.1 GCA_029857975.1 Deltaproteobacteria bacterium
GTTCTCTGGGGCGATAAATGGCGGGGGACCTCTTTACCGTAGCAGTGATGACTCGATGATCGATCCACTTTTCAGCATTAAACCCATCTTTTTTAACTGACCACGAATAATGAGGATTTGTCTTAGACCCCCCCCTTCATTAAATAACCATCCCGCACCAATTCACCGATAACGCGGCCTATGAAAGCTGTTTTTTCACCCGGCAGGGATTCATAAATTTTGGATTTATTAAAGGAATCTTTTTTAAGGAATAGACCAATCAATTCCTGATATCTGAAAAACGTTCTGCTTCTGTTTTGGTCTTTCCTATCAGAATATATTCTCTCGCCCAACCGGAATCGAGGACCGTTTATAAGACGGGATTCCCTATTCCCCCTTATACCACTCCCGGTAGATCTGCATCTCTATTTCACCAAAGAACGTCTCATACTGTTCTTTGCCCATAAGCTTCTTGGGTTTCCAGCCGGAAGGGCTGGAGTCTTTCTGCTCGGTGATTACCGCAAGAGTAACTTCTCTTTCCCTCCGGTTGACTTTTTTAATCGTAGCAACCACCTTGGTTCTCCAGTCCTCCTGGACCAGATAATCGGTTTCCAAGCGACCTTTATCGGCCTCAACTCGAGGTTCTCCAAACCCCCGATCCTTGAGAACTCGGGAAATCGCTTTAAAAATTATTTTTTCATCGGCCTCAAAGATGTGGGAAGTTCCTTCGGGTTCCAGCAATGTTTCTGGAGCGTGCTTGCAGGCGGCCGGGAATAAAAAAAAGAAGGTGAATAAGAAGAAAAGGGAAAAGACAATCCTCTCCTTCCATCGCCTCTCTTTCACCGGAGAGGGAAAATGGCTGTAAATTTGAGGCCTCCTTTCAGATTATGCCTTCTTTTTAATTGAGCCTAACTTTTTTTAGAAGTTTTGGCGTAAAAATTGCCAAAAAGCGGTTGATTTTTTCGGCTTCCGCATTTCGGGCATTTGAATTTTCCTTCTTCCCGATCCTTTACGGTCATTGCTAAGGAGTATTTTTTGTTGCATTTCTGGCACAAAAACTCATACTTCGGCATGATGAAACCTCCTTTCAATATTTCGGTTATATACTGTCGGGTCCAAGAAAGAAACCAGGCCGAATTCTTCAAGTGAGGGCAGCCGGAGATGGGCTGCATTCTTGGTTTTTCGCGAATAGCTCCCCGAAGACTGTTGATAACTGTGAATTTTCCCGCTCCATATCCTTCGAAACTCAAACCCATAGCCCTTCTTGAAATAACTATTTAATATTATTAATATTTTTATTGATTAAAGATTAGGCAGTTATTAAAAAGCAATAGATTTTATCACATTTTAGATTTCATACCTTAAGTTTTCCACATCTTTTCCACAGATTTTGTGGATAAATTTCCAACCGCCCTTAAACCCTTTCAACCTTAAACTTTTTCTTTTGATTTTTCCCATGTTGCCCGACTATCACCTCTCAATTTTCAAGGGCTGATAACAGGACTCTTTTAGGCTGCATATCTTTAAGAAGCCCTAAGAATAAGTTCCCCTCTGGGGAATCAATCAGATGTTCCCAACCACCCACGTGCAATATTTTTCCTCCGTTGATTCTTTGGGCGAATTTACGGATTTTCTTGGCCATATAAACTTCCCGTTCCTGAAATGCTTTGGGGATAAGCCGGATGGAAGGGGGATGATGAAAAAGAAAACCTGCCCGCGAATATTGAGATTCCACCAGATCCGCAAAAGAAGGGGAGTTAAGACGCAGTAAAGTTCGTAAGTTCTTGAACCCAATAAGCTCAGAAAGATGGGCAAGATTATCTTGCGCAAAGGGGGAGAGATCAATATCTTGGACAAGAACCCCATATCGGGCGGCATACGACTTTGCCGCCCGCCATTCAAAGGGTTCTTTCAGGAGAAAAAAAATTCCCAGGATCAGACTGTGAGAAAGAATTATGCGCAGCGGCCGTCCTTCTTCTTTTTGGATCCTGCGCAGATTTTCGCGTAAAGTATTCCGAATCAAAGATGATTGCTGAATCCGAAAGGTTCGGGAGTAAGGGCTGATTTCCACGGTAACAAGAGCTGGGCGTTCTCTTTCCAGGAAACGGAATAATCTGGCATAGCCCTTGGGATCGCGGTGAACGGTCCCGACTAAGATCAAGGATGGCCTATGACTTTTGCGCATGTCCACCGGTCAGTTGACCTTTATCTGTATCTTGTGATAAGTTGAAAATATCTTCTTAGCGGGCTCGTGTTGTTTTTACATGGCTCATCATCTTAGTCCCCAAAAAGCAACACCGATCGAAAAATATTTTAATCATTAAATAAAAAAAATCAAGCTTTTTCCCTATGAATCGCCTATTCCAGAAAGAATTAATCCTGGTCGCCATGGCCGGAACCATTGCCGTCATGGGACTGGGTTTCATTATCCCCCTCTTTCCCATTTATGTCTCCGAAAAAGGGGCCAGCAATTTCCAGCTCGGGCTAATTGTCTCCGGGTTTACCATCAGCCAATTCCTGGTCCAGCCCTTTTTTGGAGGCCTCTCCGATCGCTTTGGCCGGAAACCTTTCATGGTCGGCGGGATGGCCTGCTATGGACTGGTAGCCTTGCTTTACATCTTGGCCGATAGCCTCCCCCAGGTTTTTTTGGTTCGCCTTCTCCATGGGGTAGGCGCCGGAATGATCTGGCCTGCCCTGTCGGCCTATGTCGTCGATCAATCGCCGGTGGAAAGAAGGGGGGAAACCATCGGCCTACTTTCCGGTGTTGAGATGGTCGGGTTTGCCGTCGGGCCCTTCTTGGGGGGAATGCTTTATAGCCTGGGCGGGATGAATCTGCCTTTCTTCGGCTGCGCTGTCCTGGCCCTGCTGGCCACGAGCATGCTCTGGGGTTTCATCCGGGGAAAAACCCCCGAACGCCATGAAATAAAACTAACCTGGGGTGAACGATACGGCTTTTCCTCCTTGCGCTTACCCGACATCCGTTTGCTTTGCTGGATTGGTTTTGCTGAAGCCTTTGTCTGGGGGATGATCATTACCCTTCTGCCGGTAATGGCCTCCCGCCTGGGTGTGCCCCCCGAAAAGATCGGTTGGCTGTTCAGCTCTTACTTCATTGTTTACATCCTTTTGCAGAGACCTGTGGGAAAATGGTCTGACCGTCAGGGAAGGAAAAAGCCGATTCTTTTGGGCATGAGTATCTACACGGTGGCAGTCCTCCTGCTTTCCCAGGGTGGGTCGCTCTGGCATTTGATTCTGGTCCTGGCGATTGCCGGTGCCGGATTGGGAATCTATTCCCCTTCGGTTCGCGTGGCCATCGCCGACCTCTCCTCAGAAAAAGTCCGTGGGGCCAGCATGGGCTTTTTCTTTACCACCCGCATGTTTGGATTTTTCTTGGGTCCCAACATCAGCGGGCTGATGGCCGACCGTTGGGGGCAAGGATTGCCTTTTTTGCTCGGCGCGGCCGGGTTGGCATTGGGCATCTGGGCTTCTTGGTCATTGTCGACAAAACTTTCCCAAAAGATATCCCGAGCGTCCGCCTGCCTCGTCGTCACAGGAAGCAGGGAGGCGAAGGAGTATAAGGGTGTAAATGTCTAATCGCTCAGGGTTAGATAGATTATATCCGTCAGCAATCAGCGATCAGCTTTCAGTAAAGAATCATTTAAAAAATCTTGGCTGGTAGCTGAGTGTTGCTTGTACTGATTTTAAATGAGGTGAAACCCATGGCGTATCGCGTTGAGATCAGCTTGAAATCCCCCCTCCGGGATGCTCGGGGGGAGAGAATGAAACAGCGGATCATCGATGATTTAAACCTATTCGTGGAATCCGTGGTTACGATCGATGTTTATACCGTTGATGCCGCTTTATCCGCGGAGGAGATTGAGAAGGTTGCCTC
>JAOUFX010000453.1 GCA_029857975.1 Deltaproteobacteria bacterium
TCCCGGCGCTCGCCCACCGAGACCAAAATCACCTCGGTTTCAGTTAATTCCTCAATGCGTCTGACATAATCCTGCGCCTGCGGAGGAAGGTCTTTGAAATCACGGGCATTCCTCAGCTCGCCCTTCCATCCCGGAATTTCTTCATAGACGGGGACACATTCCTGCAGGACTTCAATCGACGAAGGAACTTCTTGGCAGCGCTCATCCCGGTGTCGGTAGGATGTGCAAATTTTAAGGGTCTCAAACTCGCTGAGCACATCCATTTTGGTCAGGGCGATTCCCGTGAGGCCGTTCAAGCGGATTGCATCCCGGAGCAGGGGAATATCCATCCAACCACATCGTCGTGGCCTTCCGGTGGTTGCTCCGAATTCTCTACCCCGCTCCCGCATTCTTTCCCCCACCTCGTCTTTAAGCTCGGTGGGGAAAGGTCCTTCGCCCACCCGAGTCGTGTACGCCTTGGAGACTCCAATGACCTCGGTGATTTTCGTCGGCCCGATCCCTGCTCCCGTGCAGGCCCCTCCCGCTACGGTGTTGGAAGAGGTTACAAAAGGATAGGTGCCGTGGTCAACGTCCAGATGGGTCCCCTGCGCTCCCTCCAAAAGGATATGCTGGCCCTCTTTGATCCGGTTGTTGATGAAAACAGAAATGTCAGTTACGTACTTTTTCAGCCGCTCGCCATACCCGTTATATTCCTGGAAGATCGTTTCCAGATTGAATCCTTTGTCCTGCAGGCAAGTTTCCAGGCAGGGGTTTTTAAAGGCCAAGGTGGCTTCCAACTTTTTTCGGAAAATTTTTGGGTTTAAAAGGTCTCCGACCCGTATTCCATCCCTGGCTACTTTGTCTTCGTAAGCCGGGCCGATCCCTCTTCCCGTAGTCCCGATTTTTCCCTCGCCTTTCATCCGCTCCCGGGCCACATCCATGCGCCGGTGATAGGGCATGATCAGATGGGCATCCTCGCTGATCAAAAGCAGATCATCGCCTTTAAAATAGCCCAGCTTCTGCAGCTCATCAATCTCCGCCAGCAAAACCTGCGGGTCCACGACCACGCCGTTCCCGATGACGCATTTTTTCTGCGGGTAGAGAGCACCCGACGGAATGAGGTGTAAAATGACCTTCTGTTGTCCAACCACCACGGTGTGTCCGGCATTATTCCCACCCTGGAAGCGGACAACTACATGGGCAAATTCCGTCAAAAGGTCAACGATCTTTCCTTTGCCCTCATCCCCCCACTGCATACCGATGACGATGATATTAGCCATAAGTTCCTTGCGCCTCACGCCTGACGCTTATTTTAAAAGTACTTCCATTGCCGCCCGAACACCCTTACCCGTTTCCACCGCGTAGCCCAGTTCCTTGAGGGTCATTTCCACTGCGGCCACAGCCATGATGACGTCAAATTTATCCACGTACCCCATGTGGGCAATCCGAAAGATTTTTCCCTTGGCCTGATCTTGACCGCCCGCAATGGTCAGGTTGTGTCTATCCCGCAAAATCTTGACCACCTTCTGGCCGTCTACTCCCGGGGGTGCCACCACGGCCGTTACTGCGTCGGAGTAAGCCTGGGGGGCATAAAGTTTTAAACCAAGAGCCAGCATGGCCTCACGGGTGGCCCTGGCCAGCCGGGCATGGCGGGTAAAAATATTTTCCAACCCTTCTTTCCGGATCCTTTGTAACGATTCGGCTAAACCCATGACTAAGGATACCGCCGGGGTATAGGCACTTTGATTCTGCATCAGGTTCTTCAACTCCTTTTTGAAATCGAAGTAGAACTTAGGCAGGGTTGACTTTCCCACGAACTCCCAGGCCTTATCGCTAAGGGCCGCAAAAGACAAGCCCGGCGGGAGCATGAAGGCTTTTTGAGAACCCGCTACGACGATGTCCAACTTCCATTCGTCCATGGGTAATTCCACTGCCCCGAGGTGGGAAACGGCGTCCACCACCATGATCGTTCCCGGATAACGGGAAACGATTTCGGCAATCTCCTTAATCGGATAGAGTACGCCCGTAGAGGTCTCGGTAGCCTGGGTGAAAACGGCTTTGACCGATGGGTCGGCCTTTAAGGCCTGGGCGATCAAACCCGGATCAATGGGCTGTCCCCATTCCACGGGTAAAATCTGCGCTTGCACGCCGTAGGCTTTGCAAATATTCGCCCAGCGTTCCCCAAACTTTCCCCCCTCAATGACGATCGCTTTATCGCCGGCGGAAAGAGTATTGGTAACGGCCCCTTCCATGGCCCCCGTTCCTGAAGAAGCAAAGATCAATACTTCTTTTTTCGTCTGGAAGATATATTTTAACCCCTCACGCACCTCTCCTAATATTTTCTCATACCCTGGCGCCCGGTGATGGATGATGGGTTCGGCCATCCGCTGCAGGACTTCGGGAGGAACCGGCGTGGGTCCTGGCGCCAACAGATATTGCTTGTTCATCAATTTCAACCTCCTTAGGCTTTTCATCCAAAGCATTTTTTCATATCAGAATATTAGGGCTTATGTCAAGCCCAAATTCATCCTTTCAGCCATTCAGACATTAGACTGAGAGGAGAAAAGGTTCAGCCAAAAACCCGGAATCCATGGTGGGTCTCTTAGCATCTAAATAATTGAAGCATAGGTGGTGCAGAGAGCCGAGAAAGTATCTTCATTTTTAAAAAATGAATGGGTATAATTTAGGGGATGGAAAGCAAAGGGTCGATGAGCCACAGACAATCATTATCCGTTGTTATCTGCGCTAAGCTGTGTTCCATTGAATCTAAGAAAAAGATTAGGGGGTTAATAAATGTATAAAAAAATGTTTAGCGTTGTTGCTATGCTCTTCCTGACTATGGGGTGCGCCGCCCTGGCCCCTCTGGAAGTGAAGGAAGCGAAATATGGAAAATCCGTTCCGGTGATCACCGAGTCTTTTGCTTCGCCAAAACTAAGGCCGTGGGATACGTGGAAGGTTTACCTGAAGGCTTCTGATCCGGATGGCGATATGAAAAACATTTATGCCACGATCAAACAGCCTGGTATCGGGACTTACCCGGTAAGCATTACTAAAATCAAAGAGGGCGACGGCAAAGATTTATCCGGTTACATTTACCTGAACACATTGGGCGTTCAAGGGCTGAATTTTGTCAGTCTCACTCTTACCGTCGAAATCCAGGATAAGGCCGGCCATTTCAGCCAGCCGGCGGTTTTCCCTTTATCCTTCAGTCTTGGCTCCCAGCAAAAGAATCCTGCTCCGGGAATCTTCCCCGAGAAAGACCTGGGGCCCATCATGATCACGCTGCGCTCCGCTTTTGATAGTGATGACCAGGGAACATCTGACTGGGGGAATTAAGAGGTTAAAAAAACCCCCTTGGGGTGTCCCGCGGGGGTTTTTTTGGCCTTTGGCCCAATTCGTTAGAGTTAGAAAGCTAACTGCATCCCAGTGTTGACAGCCCAGGCGTTGTCAGCACTCCTGACTTTGTCGCCGGCGGTGTTGTACACATCATAGACATCGCCAGGGATAAAGTAGCCGATGCCAATGTTGTAGGTAAAGTTCTGGTAAATTCTGAGGGTGGTAATCAGGTTGATCTCATGGCCGATAAAGCTTTTGTCCACATTCTGCGTGGCGCCTGAGGGGGTATTAATGTTGCCCCCTGTGGCTACATTCGCCGGGTCACCCGAAGAGGTATCGCCCAGGTAGAGGTAATTGCCGCTCATCTGGAGCCAGGGCAGCGGGCTGTAAATCCCGTTGAGCCGGGCGTAATACATGCCGCCCATATCACCCTGTTTGTTGTGCTGGTTGCCGAACTGGCTGAAGTTCATGAAGAAGAACACGGTCCGCCCCAACCCGAAATTGGAATGGGATTCCGATCCCGCCGGGCGGAAGAACTGCTTACCTTTTGT
>JAOUFX010000454.1 GCA_029857975.1 Deltaproteobacteria bacterium
CTTAGGGCCTTCTTTCCCAGATCTATAACCTATTGACCCCTGACCTTATTTCTTTTATTTTAAGGCAATGAAAAGGCCCCTGCCGCTGATACTTTTTGCTTACATCTTAGGCATCATCGCCGGGAACTATTTTCAACTTCCTTTTTATCTGGCGATGGCCGGGATCATGGGCGCGAGCATGGCCCTCTTGATTTTACTCTTCAGCAAAAGGAAAAAAGCTGCCCTCGTTCTATCGCCATTGATCTTTGCCTTTTTGGGGCTTTTGTACATTGGGCGCGTCCTTTATCCCGATTTTCCCTCCCACCATCTTATCCATTTTGCCGGAGATAGGCGATACCATCTCGAAGGGGTTCTCTACCGACCCCCCGAGCCGGTCCAAGAAAAGACCCGGCTTTACGTGCGAGCCGAGAAGATCTACCTGGCCGAGGGCCATTTCCCGGTGACGGGAAATCTTTTACTCACGGTGCAAGATCGGAGTGGCGATTGGAATTACGGAGACCGCGTGCGGTTTATCTCTAAACTTTATCTGCCGCGATCGGCGACCAACCCGGGGGCGTTTGATTACCGAAGGTTTTTAGCCTTCCAGGATGTATGGGTGACCGCTTATGCGAATCATTCCAATGAAGTTGTTCGGATGCAGGAAAGGATGGGCAGCGCTTTCTTTCATTTTATCGAGAGCGGCCGGGAGAAAATTCGAAAATTTTTGGACGTAAACGCTCCGCCTCATTCCCGGGGAATCATCAAAGCCTTAGTCCTGGGAGAAAGGGGGGATATTGAACGGGAGACGAATGAAAAATTTATCGTCGCCGGGGTGACCCATATTCTCTCCATCTCCGGCTTGCACGTGGCCCTCGTGGCGGCATTCTTCTTCGGGGTGACGCGCTGGATCTTAAAACTCTTTCCGGCGATACTTCTGCGCCTGCCTTTGAGTAAAACTTCAGCCTTAGTGGCCGTTGTTCCTGTGATTTTTTATACTTTCATCGCGGGTCTGGGCGTAGCTGCAGTGAGGTCGACAATCATGATGCTCTCTTTCCTCCTCGCCCTGCTCTTAGATCGGGAGAAGGATCTTTACGACGCGCTTTTCCTGGCCGCTTTCTTGATTTTAATCGTTACCCCAGCCGCTCTCTTTAACGTTTCCTTCCAGCTTTCTTTTCTTGCCGTTCTGGCCATCCTTTACTTGATCCCTCGCTTTATGGAGTATTTCTCCCCTTTTAAGAGTTGGCCGTTAAAGAGCTGGGTGGAGGAACAGCCGCGCTGGAAAATAAAGCTGTTATTTTACCTCGGCGCCAGCCTCCTCACTTCGACGGCCGCCATTCTGGGGACCGGTCCTTTGGTGGGGTACTATTTCAACCGGGTCTCCTTGGTGGGTTTTTTTTCTAACCTCCTCCTTGTTCCCCTGATGGGATTGGTCAACACTCTTCTCAGCCTGTTGACCGCTTTTTTGGTCTTCGTCTCCGTTCCCCTGGCTAAAATCTTAACAACCTTGAATGTCTTTCTATTGGACATCTCCCTTTTGCTGGTCGATTTTTTCAGCCGCATCCCGCTGGCTTCGAGGAGAGTCAGTACGCCCACTTTTCCGGAACTGTTTCTCCTTTATGGGATGCTCATCTTTGCCGCCAACCTGAAACGCTGGAAACGAGCCCTCCACGGGTTGATTGGCCTGTTGGCGATCTTCGTGAGCCTCCAGACTTATGGATATTATGCCGTCTCCCAGGGCCAGGAACTCGCGGTTACTTTCCTGGATGTGGGGCAGGGGGACGCGGCCATTGTCCGCTTTCCGCAAGGCAAGGTAATGGTGATTGACGGCGGAGGATCTCCCGATGGAAGCTTTGACCCAGGAGAGCACATCGTGGCTCCCTATTTATGGAAGATGAAAATTAAAGCCATTGATTATTTAGCCAGTACCCACTACCATCCTGACCACCTGCAGGGACTCCTCTTCCTTTTGGAAAATTTTAAAGTTCGGGAAGTTTGGCATAATGGGGAAAAAGCGGCAGATGATTCCTTGGCCGAAAAGTTTCTAACCGCTGCTGGTGGGCGCTTACAGAGGATGGGACAGGAAAGTTCCCCCCTGGAAGTTAATGGTGTGCAGGTAGAATTTCTTCATCCCCCTCTTGGCAGTAAAGAAGCGTCAATCTTTTGGGGGAACGATGCCTCATTAGTCTTACGGCTCACCTTAGGTGAAGTGAGTTTCCTTTTTTGCGGGGACGTGGAAGCTGCGGCGGAAGAAGAAATCCGGCGAGCCAATCCAAATCTTCAGAGTACTGTTATAAAAGCACCCCATCATGGCAGCAAGACGTCCAGTACTCTGGAGTTCGTGGAGAGCGTTCGGCCCAAGTATGCGGTTTTTACGGTAAAGGCAGGGGGCAGGCATCGCTTGCCCCATCCCATCGTCTTAAAAAGGTATGAGGATTTGGGGGTGAAAGCCTTTCTTTCAGATCGGGATGGCGCGATCACTTTTACGACGAAAGGAAAAGATTTTCAGGTTCGAACTTTCCTCGGCGATAAAAAGGCTTTCTGACGTATAACCCTTTGGGTTAAAGGATTTTGACAAGGAGATTTAGTTTTCCGCAATGAGCCGAATTGGAAAGTTAACCAATAACCAGTTGTTACCTTCCTTGTTTTTGCTTGACAGCATATTGCCTTGGCGGTATACAAAATTCTCCGGAGGAATGAGTTCTTTAGAGGATTGAGAATATGGGCCAGGTTTTTGAGAACCTCGAAGGTCTTTCTCAGGGGAAATACGATTACGAAATCCCGAGGTTGTAAATGAATGATGACAAGCCTTTTTTTAGAGTGGTGATTACCGGAGACAACCTCGCGCCGGAGGCGATGAAAATTCTATCCGAGAAATGCAGGGTGGTCTTTACCGGACCTTATCCCCAGCCTTCTATTTTGGCCCAAAAGCTGAGGGAAGAGAAGGCACACGCCTTGATTCTCCGGACAGGGAAAGTTCCGGCAGAGGTCGTCAAGGCATCCCCTGATCTGAAGGTTATCGCCAAGCACGGGGCCGGCTTCGATAATATCGACGTCCAAAGCGCAACGGCCTTGAAAATTCCGGTCCTGACCGCCTCGACGGCCAATTTCGAGTCTGTCGCGGAACACACTCTCGGTTTGATGTTTTCCCTGGCCAAAGATATTCCCTGGCTGGATAGCCGGATGCGCCAAGGCTTTTGGGATAAAACCCAATACCGAGGGGGGGAGCTTTATCGGAAAACTTTGGGACTCATAGGGTTTGGCCGAATCGGGCGTCGCGTTCATGAATTAGTCGCGCCGTTGCAGATGAAGGCCGTAGTCTTTGACCCTTTTCTCCCGGAAAGCGGTCTTCCGCCGATGGTCACCCTTGTCTCACAGTTGGATGAGCTGCTGCAAGCGGCGGATATCGTGAGCCTTCATTGTCCGCTCACCGAGCAAACCCGGAATTTAATCGGGAAGAGAGAACTGGGAATTATGAAAAAAAGCGCGTGGCTGATCAACACCGCTCGGGGAGAGGTGGTGGATGAAGAGGCGCTCATTGATGCCCTCCAGGAAGGAAAAATCGCCGGAGCGGGGATCGATACTTTTCGGAAGGAGCCTCCCGAAGATTTTCGGCGCCTGAGTGAAGCGGGAAAAGTGGTTTTGACTCCGCACATCGCCGCAGCGACCGAGGAAGCCTTCGTTCGTATGGGGATTGAAGCGGCCCAGAACACCCTGACCATTCTCGAAGGGAGAAAACCCGATAAAAAATATGTTGCCAACCCGGAGATTTTCGAAGCAGAGTAAAGGGCCTTATTTTGAACCAAGGTACAAAGGGGGTGAAAAACTGCAGCTCAGGGGAGAATGATCCGCCGGGATTCCATGAGGATCAATAAAGACGGG
>JAOUFX010000455.1 GCA_029857975.1 Deltaproteobacteria bacterium
CTGATGGCTTTGATCACCATTCCTCTGAGCCGCTTCCTTTCCAAGAATACAGCTAATCAGTAAAGTGTCCCCGGATTTTGCACAGACTCATTTTATCACGGCGCATCAATAGAAAACATTAACATTGCGAATGCAAAAGCAGTCTTAATTCGCCGAAGTTATGCACGCTCTGCACGAACGTCCCAGACCCCTATATGCAGTTGGTTTTTGACCCGACTATTTCCTCTCAGGCCTGAAAAGCCCCCAGTTTCCGTTTCACCTCTTCCACAACAGATGACATATTCTGTATGATCCCTGAAATAACTTCCGCCGCACCAGGGGCACTGTCGATCAATCCTGCAACCTGGCCGCAGTGTATCTCGGCATTCTCGATGTCGCCCAGATGTTGGGCAAGAAACTGGGAGTGCTTGGCCAGAAACGCCCTCAAGACTTCAGCAGAAGCCCCCGATTTCCGCATTTCCAGGTACTGATTCGTGAACGCATTGCTCAGATCTCGGGCCAACATGAAATCTTTCGGCACCGATACCGTGCATACATCCTTTGCCCTAACTATGGCATCTTTCACATTCTGGTGACTTTCTGATTCCTTCGTCGCCATGAACCTCGTCCCCATGTAAACGCCATCCGCACCCAGGGCCAAGGCCGCCAGTACCCCACGGGCATCGCCAATACCCCCGCCCGTAATCACGGGTATTTTCACAACGTCCCTCACCATGGGGGTCAAAACCAGCGTGGTCAGCTCCGTAAAACCCTTATGCCCTCCTGCCTCATACCCCTCGCAAACCACAGCGTCCACACCGATCTCCTCCGCCTTCATCGCATGCCTCGGCGTCGATACAGCGTGCAATACCTTGATCCCCCCGTCGTGCAACACCTTCGTATAAACATTGGGCCCTCCCACCGATGTGATCACGACGGGAATAGCCTCCTCTATTACCACTTCGACGCATTTCTTCGAGTACTTCATACCTTCCCCGAGAGCGATAGGAATGTTCACGGCAAAGGGTTTACTGGTTAGCCTCCTAACCTTCCTGATCTGCTCCCGCAACCATTCTCCTGTCAGCTCCACATCCTCCGTAATCGCATCCGCCCCGGCGTTCGGACCCAGGGTCCCCAATCCGCCGGCATTGGACACTGCGGCTGCCAACTCTGCCCCGCTCACCCAGTTCATTGGGGCCTGAATCAGGGGATATCGGATTCCCACTAACTCACCTATTAGATTCTTGATCATGATTTGTTCTCCATAGTTTAATCCTTTTATAATTCCAGTATCGGCCAACTATTTTAGCGGACAACGAAATTTCTTAACATATCATCAAATGATGAGTAGCCTGAAAATTCTTTCACAACCTTTATGGAAGCGATTCGCTAAAATCGACTGGAGGAAGCATGGGCCGAACAGTTATGCCTTTCATTTTTGTTTTGGAAGAGGAGCGTGGAAGGTGGAAGGAGTTTTAGGCACACACTCATTTTATCACGGCGCATCAATAGAAAACATTAATATTGCGAATGCAAAAGCAGTCTTAATTCGCCGAAGTTATGCACGCTCTGCACGAATGTCCCCCTCTTGATTCCCTTTTTGAAAAATTCTCCTGCAATTTCAAACTATTACCAAGGTCCGACCCGCAGTACGTAAAATTAAAAAAAGGAATATCATTTATTTTCCCAAAAAATCACCAGCCATCAACCCTCATATGCAAAAATAGGCCATGATTTTAAAAAAGCCTGAAGATATAATGGGTAGAAAAAACATTTGCAAAAACTCGCCAACCAACAATGCTCTTAAATTGCAAAGGGGGAGAATAATGGAACTAACAGACATTACCCACTTACTGACTCGGATCTTTCAATACCGGCTTTTTGAAATCAATCAGACACCTGTTACTCCTTCCTCGGTTTTCATGTTTCTGTTTGTCATCTTGGTATTTTTCCTCTTTTCCCGCATATTGCAGAGCCTCTTGAAAAATAAATTTTTAACAAAGCTCCATATTGAAGAAGGATTAAAATATACCTCATTGCGAATCAGCCACTACACCCTTATGGTAATCGGATTTCTCGTTGCTTTTCAATTTATCGGTATTGACCTAAGCGGATTGGCCGTAATCGTTGGGTTGCTTTCTGTGGGGATCGGTTTTGGTTTGCAAAATGTAACATCGAATTTTGTAGCGGGCATCATCCTGTTAATTGAACGTCCCATTAAGATCGGGGATCGCGTTACGGTTGGGGGTACGGAGGGAAATGTCGTTGCGATTAATATACGGTCAACAACCATTCGTTCTTTAAATAATATTTCCATTATCGTCCCCAACTCAGAATTCGTATCTACTCACGTTGTCAATTGGAGCCATGAGGATCTTAAAGTGCGCTTGGTTGCAGAGGTGGGTGTGTCCTATAATTCCGATTTAGACCAAGTGTTCCGTTCTTTATATGAAGTTGCGGAAGAAAGCCCAAACGTTTTAAAAAATCCCGAACCGGATGTATTGTTCGCAAGCTTTGGGGATTCCTCATGGAACATGCAACTCCGGGTATGGTTAAAAGGTCCCGAAAATTACTACCAGATCCGTTCGGAAATAAATTGCGCAATTGTTCGCAAATTTAGACAAAATGGCATCGAGATTCCATACCCGCAAAGGGATTTACACGTTCGCTCTCCTTTGCCGATTCCGTTCTTTTCCCAGGATCAAGAGACTTCAGAAAACCAACTAAAGTAGCCATTGGCAGAAAATGAAAAGGGACTGAAAGGGGAAGCTGTTTGTGGGAACGATCAACTTCCGCGAGGGGGTGCGGACCAAACTGGCCGGAGAGCTGACGGCCGGCGATGTCTCGCGGGCCCTCGAGAAGGGCTATCGCTGGCAGCCGCTGGGCGGCAACGAGTACGAATTGACCGGAGGCGTGATCGGCCGAGTTGCGGTAACCAACTATGACCCCCGGACCCTGAGCAACGCCGAACGGGCGGCTCTGAATGCCCGCGCTGCGGCCAACCCGGAGAATTTCGTCCTCGTGGACATTCGCCCCGGATTCCCGGGCGGAGACTACCCCCTGTTCGGAGGGATCAAGCTGAGGAGCCTTAATGTGGTGCTATCCTTCCTGGCGGAAGGGATCAACGAAACCCCGGAGTTTGACGTCTCCCCCGATCCCCGCACCGGGCCGATCAAGCGGAACCCGCGGCGGACCCTGGCGGTGGAGGTGACGGACACGATTCCGGACACCATCCTCCGGGCGGAGTTCGGAGGAAGGCACTACTTCGTCCCGAACACATCCTGGGACCGGGATGCTTTTGTGATCCTGTACAAGCTATTTCAGATGACCGTCACCGGCGTCTCCGCGGCCGGGGTCCCGATCACCATTGCCAAGTAACGATTTGTTTTCCATATGAAGCAACCCGGCTTCTTGATTTTCCCGCAAAATGCGGAGAAACGCACGGCGGGCCCTTCAAGACCTCATCAAGCATCCGTGACGATATTTTCTTCCTCTTTCCTCAGGTTTTGATCCCGGCCGCCCGCTCGGCCATTGCTTTGTATTTCTTGAGCGGGGATTCGAACAGGATCATCATCTTTTGCGCAGCCATTGAACCTTCAGCATGAACCGTGGTCACTTCATGGAAAGCGGATTCATGAGAACAGACCATCCGCTGGGCAGCAGCGATCATTTTCAACCGGTCCTCTGTACTGAACCTGGCCGAGCCTCCGAGGTAATGTTCCAGGTAGTCATGAATATCAGAATTTTCCCAGTCTTTTCTATCCGGTGCCGTGGCGACGAGGCCGCCGGCGATATCCTGGATGAGTTTCACGAACTCATGATATTTGCTGGCGAAATGGAGCTTGGCCATGTTGGCGATCAGAGGATTGGGGACCG
>JAOUFX010000456.1 GCA_029857975.1 Deltaproteobacteria bacterium
CTCGCCCCGATAAGAATGAGCCGCCGGGAGCCGAACCGATCGATCAAATGTCCAACGACAGGGCCCTCGATTCCTCCTTCGAGGCGAGCGGCGCCAAAGAGAAGCGAAATCGCCGCGCTACTCACCTCAAGATCGCGCTTCAAGGGGAGGAAAAAGACCGTGAAGCTGTGGTAGATAATACCAACGCCCACCGCGTTGATTAATGACCCCAAGGCTACAATCCACCAGCCGTAGAAGACGCGTTTTCCAATGGCCCGAAAAATTTGGATCATTCTTTATTATGAGATGTTTTTAAATCCTTACCTTTGGGCAGGAGATTTTCCATAATAAAAAAGTTAAGCCCCGTCATCATACAACTTCTCGCCCAAAAAAAATATGAATATTTAGCCTCATGCGGGCCGATTGCTCCGCGTTGCTACGTGAAAATGGAAAGTGCAGCGGCAAACGCATTTATTCCGTTGACAAGCAGCTGTTTCCTTTGGTACGAAAAGCCATAAAAGGGGTTGACCCCGATTGGGATAAAGTCAACCTGCCGGGAGGGAAAAATGGACCTGTATCTGAAAGATAAGATCGCCGTCGTAACGGGAGGAGCCTCGGGAATTGGGGAGAAGACCGCGGAGTTTTTCGTTCAGGAAGGGGTCAAAGTTTTAATCGCCGACGTGAATCAAGAGAAAATCGAGAAGACCGTAAAATTTTTAGAGGGGATGGGGGGAGAGGTAAAAGGGCTTTATTGCGACGTAACCGATGAAAAACGAGTCGTCCAGATGGTGGAAAGCGCGGTTTTCCATTTTGGGACTATAGATTTTTTGGTCAATAGTGCCGGCGTGGGGGGAGGGATGCGCCCTCTGGAAAATGCCCCAAGGGCAGAGTGGCAGCGAATCTTGGATATTAATCTGATCGGCACGATTCATAGTTGTAAGACGGTGATGCCGATCTTACGACAAAAGAACAGCGGGAGAATCATAAACATTGCTTCCGAAGCCGGAGTCTCCGGGGAAAAAGGGCTGGAAGTCTATGCGGCCTCCAAGGGAGGAGTGATTTCTCTGACCAAATCTTTGGCCAAGAGTTTAGGCCGTCATAACGTTACCGTAAATGCCGTTGCCCCGGCTTTCGTTCACACGCCGATGACTGCTTTCCTCACACCCGAATTAGAAAAGAAGTGGCTGCAGGTGTATACCATCAAACGCCTCGGGGAAGTAGGGGATGTGGCCAGTATGATCGTTTTTCTCTGCTCCGCCCGCTGCTCCTGGATCACCGGCCAGACAATTTCCATAAACGGCGGGTTTTCGATGAAGTAAATTCAGATGGCTCCGTAAAAAGTCCCCCGCCGAGGCGGGGTCCCGCGCTTGGCGGGATGGCGCGCCTGCCCTGTAAACCCTGCGATGCTGGACCTGGCATCTGATGTAAGGGCACGATGATTGGGCCCCTGCTTAGCTATTGTTTACGACGAAAATCTCTTGGCCTTTCCTGCAAGGTAACCTTCACCTCCCGGATTTTTCCATCACGGATGATTTTTAAAGTAACGGCATCCCCGATCTTGCGGTCCCGAAGATATTTAATCAATTCTTCCGCTTCGTTGACTTCTGACTTATCCGCTTGGATAATGATATCTCCGCCTACCGGATGAATAAAATTGCCGATCTGGGCCTGTTTATTGGCTCCTTTCAGGCCGGCTTTGTCCGCCGGTCCGCCCGGAGTTACTTCAACAACCATGGCCCCTTTCTCAGACTTTAACCCCAGTGCTTTGGCAAACTGCGGGATAATCGTGTGGACCACCGCGCCGAGATACGGGTAGGAAACAAAACCTTTGGCAATGAGTTCCGAGACGATTCGTTTCGCCGTGTTCACCGGAATAGCGAAACCGATGCCCGCGCTTACACCGGTGGGGCTGAGAATAGCTGTGTTAACTCCAATAATCTCGCCGGCGGAATTGAGCAACGGGCCCCCGGAATTTCCGGGGTTTATGGAGGCATCGGTCTGGATGACATCTTCAATGGTCGTTCCTACTTCGGAACGGATAGTCCGGCCCAGTGAGCTAATAATGCCTGTAGTAAGGGTAAGACCCAAACCGAAAGGATTGCCGATCGCTAAAACTTTTTGTCCAACCTGAAGTTTTTTAGAGTCTCCAAAAGAAAGAGGTTTCATTTTTTCCAGGGGGGGGTTGATTTTAATCACGGCTAAATCAGTATCCGGATCCGTTCCCACCAATTGCGCGGGCCATTTGCTTCCATCGAACAGGGTAACTTCCAGTTTTTGGGCATCCCGGATGACGTGATTGTTGGTCAGGATATGACCGCGGTTGTCGATGATCGATCCGGAACCGCTTCCCTCCCGGGGAACGGGATTTAAAAAGAAATCCCGCGTTATCACTGTGCTTATGACGTTGACCACGCTGGAACTGGCTTTTTGATAAATAGCCACGTTGTTTTTTTCGTCATCGGTAAGAGCGAAGGCGGGATGGAATCCCTCACTTACCCAGAGGAAAAAAGCCAGACCCCATAAGACAGCTTGTTTGCGCCTCAGAGGACCCATTTTCAATCCTCCTTTCTTTTTTACTAAGATTGAGTTTAAAGGTTACCATTGTTTTTTATGCCCTTCAACCTTTTTCCCTTCCTGGGTTACTGTTGGTTACGGAGGGATCAGGCAAAGGGCTTGGGCGGAGGAAGGCCTAAGGAGAGAATGTTATCCAAGGTTGAACAGGAAAATGTAGGTGTGCCTTTTTAATAAAGGATTTGCCCGAATGATGGCAGTTGACAGGATTGGCTATAATCGATTAGCTCTCGAATAGTGGCGTTTTCGCCGCAAAGGGAGCAGTTGGGATTCTTGACAATCTTAATTTCTTGGAAAATTAGTAAAAGGGCGTTAAAAAGGAGGAACCGACCGGCCATAGATTCTCCCATTCCCAAAATTTCTTTAAGGGCTTCGTTGGCTTGAAGGATACCGATGGTTCCGGCAACGGCTCCCAGGACTCCGGCTTCCTGGCAACTTGGGACTGTGCCGGGAGGAGGAGGCTCGGGAAATAGGCAGCGATAGCAAGGTCCACCAGCGTGGGGTTTGAAGGTACTGAGTTGTCCATCGAATCGCAGGATGGCCCCTGAAATTAAGGTTTTCTTTTCGAAGTAGCAGGCATCGTTGACTAAAAAACGGGTCGGAAAGTTGTCGCTCCCGTCAAGGACAAGGTGATAGTCTTTGATAATCTCACGGATATTGGCCGAGGTAATCCGCTCAGAATAAATTGGAACTTTTACCTCTGGATTTAAAGATTCAAGGGTTTTCTTGCCAGATTCAACCTTAAGGAAGCCGATGTCGGGGGTTCTGTGCAGGATCTGGCGCTGGAGATTGTGAAGCTCCACTCGATCGAAGTCAGCCAAACCTATGGTTCCCACCCCCGCTGCCGCTAGGTAGAGGGCGGCGGGAGACCCTAAACCCCCCGCTCCCATGATGAAAACCCTGGCCTCCGCTAACTTTCTTTGGCCTTTCCCTCCGAATCCAGGGAGAATCATCTGCCGCGAATAGCGCTGGATTTGATTTTCAGAAAATTTCATTTTTTCCTATTCAACTTTTTTGTTTTTGACCAGAATGGCCCAATCGGTTTCGTTGATGGGGCTGATTTCCAGGATTTCATACCCCTCGTTCTTCAAACTTTTGGGAACGTCACAAACCGCCGGCGGGTAGTCAACAACAACCCGTAATACCTCGCCGGTTTCCATCTCCTCCAGAGCCAACATGGATTCGATGAAGGTATAAGGGCAAATTTTCCCTTTTAAGTTCAATTCTCTGCCAACTTGAATGGTGGGGATTTCGATTCCTTCCATTATTTCCGGTGTCTTCCTGGCCCTGTTTATTTT
>JAOUFX010000457.1 GCA_029857975.1 Deltaproteobacteria bacterium
ATCTCCACCGGATAGGGTCTCCCCGAGTCCAGAAGCTTGGGCCTTTCCTGGGAAATTTCCGGAACCATTCCGAAAGAAGGCAGGCGCACCAATTCTTCCACGTCGTCCGGCGTCTTAACCGTGTTGTCCAGGTACTCAAAGAAAAAGGCCAGGCCGACCCCCAGGAACAGGCCCACGACCGCGGCCAAAAGCAGGTTGAGTCGTTTGTTGGGCCGGTAAGGTTTGGTTGGCAGCTCGGCCTGGTCGACCACCTGGATGTTGCTGGCGGTAATGCCGGCGGAAATCCCGGCTTCTTTCATGCGCTGGAGCAGGCCCTTGTAGAGCTCCTTATTGGTGTCGGATTCACGCTTGAGGATGTTATACTGGATGGCCTGCTGTTTCATCTCCATGGCTCTGGCCTTCTGCGCTTCAAAGGCCGCCCGCAGAAGCGATTCTTTCCGCAAACTCGATTCATACTCGATCTTGATTCCAGCGATGATCTTGCTGATCTCCGCGTTGAGACGTTTCTGAATGGTCTCCATCTGGTTCTCGAGGCGCTTCATCTCCGGATAATCCGGTTTGTATTTTTCCAAAAGTTTCATGTATTGGGCCTCAAGCTGGATGAAGGTCTGCTTCAGATCCTGGACCAGTTTATTCTCCAGGATGGAGGGGAGGGTGTCGAAATTGCGTTCCTGGCTTTGGTTGAACATCGCCTCCTTGGCCATCCGTTCGGACTCGGCTTTGGCCAGGGCCTCGTTCAGATCGGTCAGGCGATGCATGGTGATGTTTTCCTTCTCCTCCAGGGAGATGATGTCATGCTTGGAGCCAAAGGCCTGAAGAATTTCATCCGCCCGCTCCACTTTGCCCTTCAGCTCCTCGAGCTGCCGGGTCAGCCATTCTTTGGCTTGTTCGGTCGAGGTAAAGCGGTTCTCCAGATTCTGCTGAATGTAAGTGGCCGCCATGGTGTTGGGAACCCGCACAGAAAGTTCCGGGTAATGGGAGTCGAAATTAATTTTTACCAGACGGGAATTGCGGATGGGTTCAATCTTTACTTTGGCCAGAAATTCATCGACGAGTTTGGTTTCCCTGGCGGTCTCCTTCTCGCTCTCAGGACGTTCTGGGGAACTCTGGCTTAAAAAAGACAACCAGTTGTTTAGCCAAGTGAGGGCATTTGCTTTCCAGGTCTGGAAGGGGGAAGTCTCCGGTTGCGGGAGAAACTCGGGATGTTCGGCCAGGTGAAGAGCCTGGGTCACCCTTTTCGCCAGGGTACGACTTTCCAGGATCTTGTACTGGGTCTGGTAATAATCCAGGTCCATGGTGTTGACGGTGAAGACTTCTTTGAAGTCGACGATCTGGGGGTTTTCTTTGTTGATCAGGATTGTGGTTGTACCCCGGTAGACGGGTCGCATCGTGAAGGTCCCGATGGCCGTGGTAACCACCACGATGAGGAAGAAAGCCAGGATTGTCCACCGCCTCTTCTGGATGACTTTCCAGTAGTCCCGAAGATTGACTTCTTTTTCTTCCTGGGAAACGGGTTGAAGATATTCCGGTGGGGGAAGCTGGTAATACCTTTCCCCGGGGAGTTGTTTCATGGAATTCTCCGATTTAAGTGCGTCATCCTCTCCCGCCGATTCTTCCCCGCTCATGCCCTACCGCCCGGGTTATGACCCACTCTCCCTGAGGGAAGAATGAGGAGAAATTGGAATTAAAAGCCGCGGGTAAATCCGATTCCAAATAGCCCCTTGAGCGTATCCCGAAAGCCGATCAGAAAATTTTTCACGCCGCTTTTGGGAACGAATAGGATGTCGTTCTCCTTCAGATTCAGGTCTTCAGCTTGGCCGTTCTGGATGGCATAGATATCGACGGTAATGATCTCTTTTTCATTTCCTTGGCCGGTGTAACGGAAGATCTTGGCCTCGGCCCCGTTGCCTTCCGGTTTCAATCCTTCGGCCAGAGCAATGGCTTGCGTCAGCGTCAACCTCTTCCCCTTGAGGGGGAACCCGCCGGGCCTGACCACTTCTCCGCCTATAAAGACCTTGCCCGATGCCGGGACGTTGATGATATCCCCGTGGATCATGGGCACGTTAATGGTCATGTCCCCTTTGATGAGTAATTCATCGAGGTCAACGACAAAAGTCTGGGGATATTTTTCGACCGTTTCTTTTTTTTCTTGCGGGGGACCTTCTTCCAGGTTGGGCGGGCGAATGAGGAAAAGCATTTGCCCGGCGTCTTCCTTCAGGCCTCCGGCCATGGCCAGCATATCCAGGACCGTCTTCTGCCCGGTTACTTCAAACACGCCGGGCTTTTCCACCATCCCGATCACAGAGACCCTCTGGCTCCGGTACTCTTTGATGAACACGCTGATATTCGGGTTCTGAAGGTATTTTTCCGCCAGCAAATCTCTGATCTCTTTTTCCAGCTCATTGGCCGTAAGGCCCTTGACCCGCAACACGCCGAGCAGAGGAAGGCTGATATTTCCCTGGGAGCTCACTCGGACGGTCTTGTTTAATTTCTCCTCTTCAAAGACGGATATTTCCAGCAGGTCTTCCGGTCCAATTTTGTAGTCCCGTTGGGATGTTTTTCTCGCGGCCAGGGTGCTCATGAGAAGCTTTTCGTTCATCGCCCTCACCTGCCGCGAAGATTCGATCTCTTTCACCTGGAGCTCGGGAAAAGAACTCCCTTTACTTTGCGAGGGTGCCGAGGCGCAGGAAGAAAATAAAAAAATGGGCAAGAGGCAAAAGGCAAGAGGCAAGAGGCAAAAATAAGTCATTAGGTTATTGGGGCAACACTAAAATGCGGATTGCGAATTGTGGAATTTAAAGAATTTAAAAATTATTAAGTAAATGGGGAATTGGGTTATGGTACGATTGCGGTTACGGACAGACAGCGCCGCCGCCGCCACCGCCGCCGCCACCACCACCACCCGCTGCGGCCAGAATCCCACCAACGCCGACGACTGCCAAGCCAATGACTCCCCACGTTTTGGCCGAAAGCCCGCCGTATTTTTCCGGCTGGGCAGGGATTTCCTCATCGCCGACTTGAGCAACCATCACGGGGGAAGCTTTTTCTCCGACAGGTTTTTCTACGATGGTGGAAGGAATCGTCAAGGAATCTTTGGGAGAAAGGGCGGCCAGAACTTTGCGGTCCTGATTCAGAACAGTGAGCTGCCCTTGGGTGCTCCTGATGGTTAATGAACCATTGGCATGAATATGTAATGACCCGATGGCTTCTTCACCCTGGGGAGTAATCACTGCCGGTCTTTGGGCAGCTTGAAGAGGGGCAGTTCCGATCACAATTAAATTGCCCACCATTAAGCTTAAGTCTTGCCGGAGGGAAATTCGAAAATCTACTTGCCCCCGGTAAAGGCGGAGTTGATCCTTTCGATTAAAAGAAATTACGCTATTCTGCCCCATTTCAACTTGACTATGGTTGGCAAGGGAAATCGTCGCCATGCCTTTCTCCGTTTTAATTTTAACGCCTGGAAAAACCGGGAAATAAGAAAGTTCTACATCTCTCCAAACTTTTTCCCTGGCTTCAAATTTGACCTCTCCCCTGGAAACCATTCCGCCAAGGGGAGAGTTTTTTTCTTTGGCGCTTGCCAAGGGTGTTGCGAAACCACCCATCAATAAGAAGAGAGCGACACAAAGAAAACAGGTACCAGTTTTAAAAAGGAATCCTCTTTTCCTCATCAATCACTCCTTACCGCCTAAAATATCGAGCATGGCAATCCATTATTGAGAATATTTTCGTTTTTGTCAAGAAATTAACAGAAATTAACAACTAGGGGCACAAGGGAATATGGACAGCTCCGCCCTCTCGATTACATTGATACATAACCGCTCGTAATGCTTGTTTTGTTTTTTGCGG
>JAOUFX010000458.1 GCA_029857975.1 Deltaproteobacteria bacterium
CATGGGCAGCCGCCGGAGACACCGGGATTAGTTAAGAGCATTCTTTATCGGCGGCCTTTCTGGCCTGACACCCTTACCCTTGCTAACGGCTTTCGAAGGCAGTGAGATCCAAAAGGACACGCCGGATGTAGGCGGCGGCTTCCGAGACTTTTCTCTCCAGATCTTTGTATCCTTTTGCGGCGGTTGCTCTCGAAGGATACCCCCATACGCCGTGGGGGCTCACGCCGGCGATTCCCACAAAGTCAAAGGCGGAGGCCGGGCATTGGGGGGAAAAGTCCACGACACGATCGGCCTTGAAGCATTCCGGGTAAAACGCCTGGATGAAGGATGCTTCCGACTCACAGGCATGGAGCTGTTCCACCGCAACCTGTCCTCTATAGGAGAGTATGTCTCCTGTTGAGATAATCCTGCAGGCTTCGTGCCTGCGGTTTATTTCAATCATCGTCGGTTTCAGTATCCAATTACCGCCGTGAATGTTTACAATGACTGCCGTCCGGTATCCACCCGAATAAAGGCTTTCCGCAATGTCCTCGAGCACACGCCTGGCTGTCATGGCACTGAAGGTAATAGTCCCTCGAAAGCGAATATGCCCCCAGGAGGTCAGGATCGGCAGCGCAGGAAGAAGGTAGGCGTCCAATTCTCCGGCCAACCGACGAGACAGTTCTAATGCTTGCAGGTAATCGGTGGCCAGCGGCTGGGAAGGGGAGTGCTGTTCGATTGCCGAAGTAGGAATAATGGCAAGCTTCACACCCGCGCCGGCAATCCTGCTGAAGGAGCTGTTCCAGTCTATGCCGCCGTTTTCAACCCCCGGAATGTCTCCCTTGGGCCACCACATCTCTTTAATCTCGTGACCTTCAACGGGAGTCCCCTCCGGAAAAAGCCCGAGAGCGTAATGAACGAACTCTTGCGTTTTCTCAATCATTACCCGGTACAGTCGTTCTCCCATTTCGGCGGTGGCCCGGGAAGGTTTGCCCCAGAATCCTTGGGGAGCGACTGCCGCTAAACCCTGGTAGTCAATATATTCGCGAGGAAGATGGGGGTCAAAATCCTCGATGGGAGGGTAAAGCCATCGGTCGCCCAGAAAGTGGGCCAGGGAGGTTTCAACAGCCCCTCCCCCATGATCCGGTAACAAATCCGGTTCCACCGCTGCCTTGGCGAACTCCTTCGGATTGATCCAGACGGCCTGGATCATCCCTTTATTTAGATTAAGCTCCCGCACCGCATGCTTCAATATCCAGTTGTAATTGCTGAAATCCAAAATCACCAGACGTTTGAATGCGTGACGGGTGAGGTTCGCTGCGATATCGGAGACAATGTCCCACAGGGTTTGCTGCTGAAGAGAGACGGCTCCGCAAAACCCCCTGGTTTCCATCGCGGTGGAAAACGGAAAAACCGGTAGAAGATATACGGCTTTCCCGGTGCAAAAATCTTTTACGAATCGGTTGGCAAGGATGAAATCAAAACCAACCGGTAAATGGGGTCCTTTGGGCTCTACAGAGCCTAAAGGGAGAACAGCGGTATTCACAGAAGACTCCGCCAGCTCCTGCGAAGTGTTGAAGAAGTTAAACATCTTTTAGGTCCTTTCCTCACTTTCCGATATGGCGGTCGCCGACCCGTCACTTCCAGCGATTAAATTATATATCTCGACTTCAAGCTCTCCGAATCTCTTGTCCTTCTTCACTTCAATGCCTCGCGGTTGTGGCAGGTCGACGGGAATGGTGGCTTTGATTTTGCCGGGCCGTTCGCTGAAAACGATGACACGGTCGCCCAGCAATACGGCTTCCGGAATGTTGTGGGTCACAAACAAGACGGTTTTTCTTTTTCCCCGCCAGATTTTGAGAAGCTCCAAGTTGAGCTGGTCGCGCGTTAGCGCATCCAGGGCTCCGAAGGGTTCGTCCATGATGAGGATATCCGGATCCAAAATCAGCGCCCTGGCGATCGAGACCCGCTGTTGCATGCCGCCGGAGAGCTCTCTCGGGTACTTATCTTCGAAACCCTCTAATTTAACCAGTCGAATCAAATCGTGCGCCTTGTGCAGGTAGTCTCTTTTTTTGAGCCCCGCCAGTTCTGCGGGCGCCAGCACGTTGGCCAATACCTTGTGCCAGTCGAAGAGAACCGGTCTCTGGAAAACAAACCCGACGCCCTTAATGGGACCCTGCACGGGATTCCCTCCGACAAAAACCCGCCCTTCCGTGGGTTTGAGCAACCCAGCAATAATGCGCAGAAGCGTTGATTTCCCGCACCCGCTGGGGCCGACGATGGTGATGAATTCTCCAGACCGGATATCAAAGGAGATATCTTCAACGGCAGAGATCGCCTCCCCTGAAAATGTGCTAAAAACTTTGGAAACCGACTCCACTCTTACATACGGCCGATCCACTTACCCTCCTTCACCCGGCAGCGGTTCAACTGGTCATTATTTCTTCTGGGATACCCACTGCTGGTACAACTGGTCCACGGTAGGCAAATGGTTGATGGAAGGCATCTTGTAATCCGGCAAAAACTCCACGGTATACATCTCCTTAGCGGTCACGGGTCTTTCCACCGTAAAATATTTATTGATGTTATTGACCGTCTCCCCCATCCTGGCGTCGTCCATCCAGCCGAGCTTGTATTTTTGGTTCATCGGGACATCGACCAAACCCTGGAGATCATCTACAAAGCGGACCATGGCAGCCAGCGGCGGGACCTCCGGATTGGATTTTACGAAGATTTCGGCCGCTTTTTCCGGATTCTCGATGGACCATTTCCATCCCCGCATGGTGGCATCCAAAAACCTGCGGAGCATTTCGGGCCGCTCTTTGATGATTTTCTCGCTGGCCATGAGCGCATTGCCGTACGGGTTAACCCCCCACTTAGACCAGGGTATCAGCACCAGCTTGTCTTTATCGAGGCCGGCCTCCCAATACCCCAGGTTGCCTACAATCCAGTCAAAAACCGCATCCACTCGTTTGGCGGACAAGGATTGTGCCTTGGCACTTGGTTGGATGTTGATCAGGGCAACCTTGTTCATGTCGATTCCGTTGGCAGTCGCCAGGGCGGGCCAGAGAACCCGCTGCGCATCCCCTGCGGGCACACCTACTTTGCGGCCCTCCAGATCTTTTGGTTTTTCGATTCCGGAACCCTTCCAGGTTTTAATCCCGTTGGGAGAGTTGGAGTAAATCATGGCAATCACCTTGACTTTGGCTCCCTTGGACCGGGCCACCACCAGGGTTCCGGTATCGGCGAGCCCGACATCAACCGTGCCCAACTCCACTCGCTTGACCGTATCACCGGATCCTTGCCCCCGCTCGATGTTCACCTCCAACCCTTTCTCTTTATAGAATCCTTTTTCCTTGGCCACAAAATAGTAGGAGTGATCACCACCCGGAACCCAGTTGAGTTTGAGGGTGATTTTTTCCGCCCATACGGGAGCGGAACTCATCAGCAGGAAAACCGCGAAACAAACCAAAACTTTCCAGCACATATTCTTTTTCATCGACGTATGGCCCCCTTTCTTGTCGTTTTTGGGTTACGTATTGGCAGGAGGGAAAAACGCATCCTTTATATTCCAATATATTCCAACTTTGCGCAGAAACGAACCGCTTGTTTAATCGTTATTTTTGATCTTGGCCCAGGGCATGAGCAACTGTTCGATCAAATTGATCAAGCCGAAAAGTACCATCGCCATAATAGAGATCCAAAATAACGCCCCCACCATGGCGCCCGTTTCCAGATAGCTCTGTGCCTGTAAGATTAATGCGGCCAGGCCCTTTTCGGAGGCAATAAATTCGCCCACAATGGCACCGGTAACCGCCATGATGCTCGCCAGCTTCACGCCGGTCATAATATAGGGTAACGCA
>JAOUFX010000459.1 GCA_029857975.1 Deltaproteobacteria bacterium
AAAGTCAAATTGATGATCAGCGCGGCAACCGCAGCGGCCCTACCGACTTTGGACGTCGGACTTTCCTGCCTGGCCGGGACAGAAGTTTTGACGGCGGAGGGGATTCTTAACGGGACTACGAATTATATCCTCACCCGAATGTACGAGGACGGTTGCCCCTATGCCGAAGCCCTGGCCGAAGCTCAGAAAATGGGGGTTGCGGAACCCGACCCCTCCTTGGATGTGGAAGGGAGAGACACAGCCAATAAAATCCTGCTCATTGCCAACGAAGTCTTTCAGGCCGGGCTATCCCTGAAGGATATTTCTGTAAGGGGGATCACCCAGGTCAAACCGGAAGAGGTTGACCGGGCGAAGAAAGAAGGCAAGGTGATCAAACTAATCGGAAAGGTGGAGAGAAAAGAAGGGAAAATAGTAGCTTCGGTCGCTCCCATGACCCTGCCTGCAGACCATCCGCTGGCCAGCGTACGGGGTACGGAAAAGGCCATTTCTTACCTTACCGACACCATGGACCGGGTGACGGTCTCCGGCGGGAAATCCAACCCCATGGGAGCAGCTGCAGCCATCCTAAAGGATATTATTCGGATCTATAGAGAATAAGGTATTAATACAAACGTCTTACATGAAGTTACATTACCCCCACCCTAACCCTCCCCCTTGAGGGGGAGGTGGTAGGTAAAATGATTTATTCGTTTATATTAGGTGATAGGGAATAGGCAATGGGCAAAAGGTGCAAAAAAAGCGGAACATATTTTAAGGAGGAATTATTATGAAGAAGAAAAAAAGTATTCAGGATTTTTATATGATGAAGGAAAAAGGGGAGCCAATCACTTTTATCACCAGTTATGATTACCCCACGGCCACCTTCGCTGAGAAGGCCGGAATGGATATGATCCTGGTAGGAGATTCTCTGGGCATGTGCGTCTACGGGTATGAAGGAACCATGCCCGTAACCATGGACCAGATGATCGTCCACAGCGACGCCGTCCGCCGGGGAGCACCGAACACCTATGTCATCGGGGATATGCCTTTTCTCTCCTACCAGACCACGGATGAGGCGGCGGTAGAGAATGCCGGCCGCTTCTTCAAGGAAGCGAGGGTGGATGCGGTCAAATTGGAAGGTGGGGGGCGCGTGGCCAGCCGCATTAAGGCTATCGTGGATGCCGGCATGCTGGTGATGGGCCACATCGGGCTTACCCCTCAAAGTTCTTCCCAGTTGGGCGGATTCAAAGCCCAGGGAAGAACGCTCGACAGTGCGCAGGCCCAGGTCGATGACGCCCTGGCTGTGCAGGAGGCGGGCGCGGCCATGATCCTTCTCGAGGCCATTCCTCCGGAGGTTGGCGGTTATATCCGAGACACCCTGACCATCCCCGTTTTGTCCATTGGCGCCGGCCCCTATTGTGATGGACAACTCCTTATCGTCAGCGACATGCTCGGGATCTTCGAAGCCTTCACTCCCAAATTTGTGAAGCGCTACGCTGAAGTGGCCAAAGTTTGCACCGAAGCCTTAACGGCGTATGTTCAAGATGTGAGAAACAAGGCTTTCCCGGAACCCAAACATATCTACCCCATGATTCCGGAAGAGTTGACCAAATTCAAAGAATGGGTAGCTGCCGCGAAGGGGAAAAATCCCCCCCACGGGGTATCTTGATAGTATAGGAAATTCCCTTTTGGACAAGGATGTACGCAGCGCGGCAGAGCCGCAACCAAAGTCACCCCCTCCCTACCCTCCCCCCTCGAGGGGGAGGGTCAGGGTGGGGGGCAGATTTATTTGCTTAACAAAATTTCAAGATTTTGCACGTTAGTAGTACAGAAAATTGCTTAGCGCTATGCGCATAGCGTCTTTCTTGTTTCTGCGGTGATCGGCGTAAATCTGCGTCCCATTGAATTTAAAAAAAGGAGGGGGAACCATGTTTGAATTTATTAAAAAAGCAATTTTCATCGGTGCCGGCCTGGCCTCCATGACCGCCGAAAAGATTGAAGAGGCAGTGGAGGAAATTGTTAAAAAAGGTGAAATATCGGAAAAGCAGGGGAAGGAATTGATCCAGGATCTAAAAGAGAAATCCGGGAAAGCCAAAAAAGATTTAGGGGAGAGGATCGACAAAGTTGTGCATGAAACCCTGCAGAAGCTCAACATACCCACGAGAACAGAAGTGGAAGAACTGCGAGCAAGAATCGACCATTTAGAGAAGGCAGCCGAGAAGAAGGAATAATCGATGCAGATCCGCAAGATCGGCGTTGTCTCCCGTACCTACCAGCATATCAACCGCTACCGCCAGATCCTGACCGTTTTATTTAAATACGGTTTTGGCGACCTGGTAGACCGGCTGCGCGTGGGACAATACCTGGAAATCGGCATGCAGATGATTTCCAGGAGCCGCCGCGAACGAGTGGAAAAGCTGACGCGATCCGAGCGGATCCGCATGGCCTTTGAAGAACTCGGATCGACGTTTATCAAATTGGCCCAGATCCTTTCCACCCGTCCGGATTTGATTACCCCTGAGTTTGCGCAGGAATTAGCGAAACTTCAAGACCATGTTCCTCCTTTTCCTTTTGCTCAGGTGAGAGAAGTTCTTGAGGCGGAGCTAAAAGCTCCGATCGAGGAGAAGTTTCAACATTTCGAAGAAGCACCCCTGGCAGCGGCGTCCATCGGCCAGGTTCATCGGGCCCGGCTGCAAAGCGGGGAAGAAGTGGTGGTAAAAGTACAGCGGCCGGGCATCCGCCACCGGATCGAAGTGGATTTAGAAATTTTGCTGCATATCGCCACCCTGATCGAAAGACACGTTGAGGAATTGGGGATCCAACGTCCTACCCGGATTGTGGAAGAGTTTGCTCGCACTCTGGGAAGGGAGATTGACTATACCATTGAAGCATCCCAGACCGAACGATTTGCCCGTCAATTTCTGGGCAATGCCACCATTTACGTCCCCCGGATTTATCGTGAGGCCACCACGGAGCGTATCCTGACCATGGAATATATTCCAGGGATCAAAGCCTCCGAAGTGGCCGCGCTGGATCAGCAGGGCTTTGATCGGAAAATGATCGCTTCCCGCGGGACTGATTTAATCCTTGAACAGGTTTTCCAACATGGGTTTTTTCACGCCGATCCGCACCCGGGAAATGTTTTCCTCCTCCCGGGCAACGTTATCTGTTACCTCGATTTTGGCATGATGGGCAGTGTTGACCGGCAGGCCCGGGATAATTTTGCCGACCTGGTTTATGGTTATGTCTGCCGGGATGAGTCCAAAATCGCCCAGGCTTTGTTGAAGATTATCGAATGGGACGCTGAGCCGGACCGGCGGGCCCTGGAAAAAGACATCGCCGATTTTATAGCGATGTACTTGTATCGCCCTCTCAAAGAGCTGCGGATCGCCAATATTTCCAAAGCGCTCCTGGCCTTGATCATCCGCCACCGGCTGCGCCTCCCGCCGGATATATTCCTGATGATCAAGGCCCTAACCACGGCAGAAGGGGTGGGAGTGGCGCTGGATCCTGATCTGGATATGGCGGAAAAGGCTGCCCCCTTTATCAAACGGATCAAAATGGAGCGCCTGCATCCCAGGCGGATCATCGGTGAATTTCTTGATTCCGGTGGGGACCTCATCCAACTGCTCAAGGAGATTCCTGGAGAGATGAGCGACATCCTCAAACAGGTAAAACAGGGAAAAGTGAAAATCAATTTTGAACACCGGGGGCTGGAGAATTTCACCTTTCATATAGATCGATCGTCAAACCGAATTGCCTTTTCTCTCCTGATTTCCTCCCTGATTATCGGCTCGTCTTTGATCATCCGGACCGAGATCGGGCCTTATCTTTTCGGTTTTCCCCTCCTGGGTCTTTTGG
>JAOUFX010000460.1 GCA_029857975.1 Deltaproteobacteria bacterium
CATTTCGGGAGACGGTTTTAAGACTCTGGCTGAAGGCCAAAGGGTACGTTTCGAGATTGAAGAAACGTCCAAGGGTCCTAAGGCTAAGAACGTCCAGATCATTTAAAATTTATAAAAATCTGGTTTTCCCCATCATAAGGCACCCCGAGAGACGCGGGGTGCCTTTTTCATTTTTTCAGCTTGGCGCATAGCCAAAAGCAGTTAGAGAAGCATGCGAATCCCCACAAGCAAAAGTAGCCCAGCAAAGACCTGGCGGAGGCGCAAGGAGTTTATTCTGTTGGCCAACCCGGCCCCCCATTGGCCCAGGAAGATACTGGGGACTCCTGCCAGCAGCCAACCCAAGAGGTGCACGTATCCTAAGGAAAAGGAAGGTAGGTTGGGTTTGCCCAGCCCGTTGAGGATATACCCGGCTGTGCCTACGAGAGAAGCGAAAAACACAAAAGCAATGGAAATTCCCAAAGCGCGATGAATGGGAATACCCAGGAATCGGGCCATTAGCGGGATGGCAATTACCCCCCCGCCCAGGCCAAAAAAACCAGAGAATACTCCCACCAAGAAGCCAATGAATAAGGTGGGAAGAAACGGGGGAGAGAGAAACTCCTCGAATTCCTCCGTTTCCTTTTTCTGGAAGAGCATCTGGACTGATAGAACGATTAAAAGCAACGCGAAAAGTTTTATAAGTAGGGGGCCTTTTAAATAAGCGGCAAGGGTTGACCCAAGCAGAGATCCGGGGATACCGGGGACGGTCAATTGAAAGACGATCCGCCAGATGACATTGCCAATCCTGGAATGGGCAAACGAACCGGATAAGGAAGTGGGGATAATGATGGCTAAGCTGGTTCCAAAGGATAGATGAACAATGACCTCGGGGGAAATGTTCATTGACGGAAAAGCCCAAAAGCGTAAAAGCGGGATCATAATAATCCCGCCGCCCACGCCCAGAAAGCCTCCTAAAAATCCCACGACCGTACCGATAAAAACGAATTGCAAAAAGTTGTAAAAGGAAACTTCCACGCTATCTTTCCCGATGAAAAGATTCTTAAAAATTACCCCACTTCATAACCGGGCAGTTGAACAAAGATGAAAGGTGTATGGAAAAGAATGATAAAAAATTGGTCCCCGCAGGTACCGGGATAAAGGAAAAGGAGCGGAACTAACCCAGATCCTTGGGTCGTTAGGTTTCTTCTTCCTCTATGCTGGGAGCATAGGCCAACCCTCGGTAAGTGAGGTCTTCTTCCGTCTTTTTGAGAATGTTCACTTCTTTTTCCAGGTTTGATTGGCACGATACGCACAGCTTGGCTAACGGCATGACTTTCAGACGACCCTGGCCAATTTTTTCTCCGCATTCCTCACAAATGCCGTAGGTGCCTTCCTTGATTTTTTCCAGGGCCTCGTTGATGGCCATAACCTTTTCTTTGTCCCGGCCCGTGAGGAGGAGGAAAAGTTCTCGATCGCGCTCATCCCCGGCCTGATCAACTAAATCTCCGATGTTGGATGGAGCCGTCAAAGGTTCAGGGATACGGTTTTCGGAAATTTCCGTGATTAACTTATCCCGCATCGCTAAAAGGGATTTCCGGATTCCCTCTTTCTCATCTTTTATGGCCTTTTTGGCCGGGCCTTTGCCTGCTATTTTAGTTTTCACCAGTGGTTTTACAGGTTTTTTGATCATTTTTTTCTTAGGTGGCTTCGGTTTGATAAGTTTTTTCTTTTTCTTGAGGTTAACCGGTGGCTTCTTGGCCGGGGCTTTTTTCTTTTTTTTCTCAGACCTTTGGGTGGCCATGAAGGTCTCCCTCCCTTCTGGGAAAATGAACCTCAAATACACTTAAAATTACTTAATGTACAACAATTTTTTTTATTGTCAAGAACAATTTTATTAAAAATTCGCCGATCCGGAAAAAATAAAAAAGGAAGGTTTTTAGTGCTTGGAAGGACTTTCAGGAGGGAGAAGGAAGTTCATCTAAAGCCAAAGAACTCCTGGAATTTTATTTCTTAAAAATTTTGATCGGGGCGAGAGGATTTGAACCTCCGACTCCCTGCTCCCGAAAAAACTTATCCTCTTCGGGCACGTTCACCCTAACAGGCTGAAATCAAATAATAAATTTATATTTTTCGATGGAACTGTTCTGTTGGAGAAGTATAATTCATAATAACTGAAATCACAGCGATTTTTTAGGACCAAATTTATTTACAAGTAAGAAGTCGGTAAGAAATTTTACGAGGTTCCTTCCTCGGTAAACCGATGCAAAATCCCGTTAACTTAACCAAGGATCAACCATATGCCTAAACCAAAATTCGACAGAGTGAAATTAGATCAACTCCTTAAGTCTGGTAAATCCCAGAAGGAAGTTGCTCAAGTGATCCAGGTTTCAGAGGCGGCCATTTCCAGGGTTTTTCCCTTCATGAATGCCGTGACTGGGCAATGAAGAATTGGGAAAAAGTAATTCTTTTGTTGCCTCATAATATTTTCTGTATGATTCGGCCCCACCCCCGGGCTTGAATTTCAACAAGTTAACCATGACGGTAGGTCCTTTATACTGCTGGGACATAAGTTTTTTGAATTGATCCTGGGTCGGCATAATAAAAGCCATTGATTGCCTCCTTTTTACTGCCCATCTTTTAAAAATCCGATGAGCAGTTCGTTAACCTCTTGGGGGCGTTCCTGCTGGACCCAGTGTCCCGCCCCCGGAATCAAAACCTTTTGCTTCAGGTTGGGCATGGATTTTTCTAAATGGTCAAATGCCCTACGGAACATGGTAATGACCCCATCCAGTTCACCGGCAACGAACAGGGAGGTCTGGCGAATATTGGCCCCACTGAGAAAAGGGGTTAATTCCCAGTTTCTATCAATGTTTCTGTACCAATTAACTCCCCCATGAAAACCGGTACGTTTAAAAGCTTCGGTGAAGACATCGATATCCTTTTCCGTCAACCAGTTTGGCAGCTCAGCAGGCAAATAACCCGTTTCGATAAATTTTTGATCTTTACGGAACAGGAAATTCCATTGTTTTTCCGGCGGTGGGTCGCCGGAGGCTGAATAAAGGATTCTTACCATGGTTTTCCTGACATCCGTTTCCATCTCCCTTTCGACCTTTCCCGGTTCCTGAAAGTAAAGCATATAAAAGTTCAGATCCCCCGCCATTTTCTTCATCGCGTCGGTGGGTCTGATACCGCCCCATGATCGTGGGGAATAGGGGACGCTGAGGAGAATTACGGAGTGGAAAATGTCCGGTCGGAGCAGGGCACAATGGTAGGCCACCGGCGCGCCCCAATCATGCCCTACAATTACGGCTTTATCCTCTCCGAAGGCATGTACCAGACCGACAATGTCTCCCACCAATTGGAATATATTATATGCTTCAAGGGATTCGGGACAATCGGTTTTGCCATACCCCCGTTGGTCGGGTGCGACGGCGTGAAACCCCGCTTCGGCTAAGGCCGGGAGTTGATGTCTCCAGGAGTATCCTAATTCCGGAAATCCATGACACATAATGACCAAAGGACCTTTACCTTGCTCGGCAACGTGCATTTTGATGCCGTTGGTTTCAATAATACGGTGATTTATCTCAGTCATTTTTTCCTCTCTATCCGGGTTAAAGAAAAGGGTGTGTGCCGCTTGAAAATTGCCCTTTGGCTCGGCGTACTCTTTTCATATTTTTTTCTTTAAAAATCAAAACCCGGGGTCAGCTTCGCCTTGATACTTCTGGGCAACAGGGTCTTGACCAGCATTCCCATGTTTAACCGTCCACCGGTTTTGAACAGGTTTTCGATGACTTCGAAAATCAATGACCCAGGCATGTCTTCAAATCGGCCACAGCTAAGAGTTAGTTTTCCC
>JAOUFX010000461.1 GCA_029857975.1 Deltaproteobacteria bacterium
CCTGCTCTTCTACCTCTGTCTGTATTTCATGCTCGATTTTCGGGCCATCAATCGGGGGCTCACCGGCCTTACCGCCGAGGCGATTCCCTCCTTCCGCAAGACTGTTCGCTGGGGCTTCCACCTGGTCACCCCTGTCCTGGTCATCATTTCTCTTTTGGCCCTCCGGTTCACGCCGACCTACGCGGCTTTCTACGCCATTGTCTCCACGATCGCCGTCTGCATGATCCGGAAGAACACCCGCCTGGGAGCGGACGCTTTCATCAGCGCGCTGAAAACCGGGGCGACCAACGCGCTCTCCGTAACCGCCTGCCTCGTCTGCGCGGGGATTGTCGTGGGCGTGACGGGCTTGACGGGGCTGGGGCTCAAGTTCACCGCCACCATCGTCCACCTCTCCGGCGGGAACCTCCCGCTGGCCCTTGTGATCATCAGCATCGTCACCCTCATTTTGGGGATGGGCCTGCCGACGCCCGCCGCCTATCTTCTGGTGGCCATTTTCGGCGCCCCCGCCCTGGTTGAGCTGGGGGTCTCCAAACTCGCCGCCCACCTGTTCTGTTTCTATTACGCCATCCTTTCGGCCATCACCCCCCCCATCGCCATGGCGGCCTATGCGGGGGCCTCCATCGCGCGATGCGATTTCACGAAAACCGCCTTCTCCTCCATCAGCCTGGGGATCACCGGGTTCATCGTGCCGTATATCTTCATCTTCAACCCGGCCCTGGTTCTCGAGGGGACGGGGTTCACGATTGCGGTCACCATCGCCACCTGCGCCTTGGGCATCTTTGCGCTTTCCGCTGCGGTTCAGGGGTGGTTCTGGGGGAAAACGGATGTGCGCCAGAGACTCGTCCTGATCGCCGCCAGCCTGCTTTTATTCGACCCCTGGTGGCCCGCCATCTCCAAACCGCTGGGGATCGGCGTCCCGGCTTTAATGTATTTCCTCAAGCGGAAAAGAGGGCTCTAAAAATGGAGAAATTATGAAGGCGCTGCTTTTTTCAGGTCCAGAAGAAAAGATGACTTGCCGGGATGTTCCCCTGCCGCAAATCGAACCCGATCAGCTTCTGGTTCGCATTCGATGCGCCGGAATCTGCGGGACCGATCTTCATTACTATCAGAGCGAAGATTTCCGCCGGGAGAAAAAGCTGCGGTATCCCTTCATCCTCGGCCACGAGATGGCGGGGGAAGTCGTCGAGGCGGGTCGGGCGGTGAAGCGCTTTTCCGTGGGGGACCGGATCACCACCGAAACGCACGTGCCCTGCGGAAGCTGCTTCTATTGCCTCAACGACCAGCAGCACGTCTGCCTGCACCTGGAACCTTTCGCCAAAAGGATGGGAGGCGTTTTTGCCGAGTACTGCCGGGTGCCCGAATATACGGCCAGAAGACTTCCCGCGCGCGTGAGCGAACGGCTGGGAAGCATGTTCGAGCCCCTGGGGGTCGCCGTGCGCGCGGTTCTGGAAGCCGGTTGTCAGGGAGATTCCCTGCTCGTGACCGGGTGCGGCCCCATTGGCGTGATGGCGGTGGGCGTGGCCAAGGTCCTGGGCGCGGGGCCGGTCTTCGCCGCGGAGGTTGTCCCCGAGCGCCTGCAAATGGCCTCCAGGATGGGCGCCGATCACGCCCTCGGCGGCAGCGGAGGGGAAATGGAAGAGAGGATTCTCGAAGCCACGGGGGGCCTGGGGGTCGGCACATTCATCGAGGCCAGCGGCGCGCCTGCCGCTTTCAACCTCGGCCTGAACGTACTGCGCAGGGGCGGAAAGGCCGTCATCTTCGGCCTGGGGGAGAAGCGGGCAGAGGTGGATGTCTCCCGGTGGATCGTGGCGAAAGAGGCCAACATCACGGGCATCCACGGGCGCCGCATGTTCGACACCTGGAGGAGGATGGAAAGTCTCATCGAGCAAAAGACGATCCCCTTCGAGATCGTCATGGGCGAGGCCTTCCCCCTGGAACGCTACCCGGAGGCCTTCGAGCTGGCCCTATCCGGAAAGACCGGAAAGATTTTTTTTGAACCCTGACCCTTAGGGGTTATTCCCCGGGGCTTCGGAACGAAGGTTTTTTACCAACCCCTGCCTGACCCAGACGGTTTTCCCCACGGGTTGAAGCGAGGAGCTTATGGAAAAAAGAACGAAGAGCGCCATCGTGACCGGCGCCGCGCGCGGAATCGGCAAGGCCATCGCCGTGCGCCTGGCCGGGGACGGATACGGGCTGACGCTGTTGGATGTGCTGGCCGAAGAGCTGGAGGCCGCGGCCCGGGAAGTGGGCGGCCGCCGCGAAAATCTTGTTCAAACCCTCGGAATCGATGTGTCCAAGAGCAAGCAGGTCGACGATGCGGTGAAAGCCCACCTGGAGCGATTCGGGGGAATCGATTTGCTGGTCAACAATGCGGGGATTTTAGCCAAAGGCTCGTGCGAAGAAACGAGCGATGAAATCTGGGACCAGATCCTGCAGGTGAACCTGTACGGCCCCTTTTTCCTCTGCCGCGCCGTCATCCCCCACATGAAAAAGCAAAAGCGGGGGGTCATTGTGAATATCTCCTCCAAGGCCGCCCGCAGCTTCACCCCTTTTGGGGGAGTGTCTTATGCCGCCTCGAAGACCGGGCTCTTGGGCCTCACCCGGCAGCTCGCCCACGAATTGGCCCCCTACCGGATCCGGGTCAACGCCGTCTGCCCGGGGGGAACGGAGACTCCCCTCGCCCGGACCCTGAGGACCCCCGAGGAAATGGAACGCACCAGTCGCGCCCTTCCCCTGGGGCGGTTGGGACAACCCGAAGACGTGGCCGCCGGCGTGGCTTTCCTTGCCGCCGATGACGCGGCCTACATCACCGGGGTGACCCTGGACATCAACGGCGGGACGCTCATGGTTTGAGTTTTCCGCCGCGAACCCATCATGACCCTTGCCGGGTTAGAAAGGACGCCATGGACCCGAAAGACGAGCCCGCGATCCAGCTGGCCGACTCCATCACCCATGTTCCCGACTCATCCTCCATTGCCCGGGTGATTATCTGCGGTTCCCACGGAGGGTGGGCATCCGCCGTCTTCGCCCTGAAAAAGCGCCTCAAAGGGATCCTTTTTAACGATGCGGGGGGCGGAAAAGATCAGGCGGGAATCGCCGGCCTGCTCCTGCTGGAAAAGCATGGAATCTGCGCCGCAACCGTGGATGCTTTCACCGCCAGGATCGGAATCGCCCGGGAAACCGAGGCCGGGATCATCTCCCACGTCAACGCCCTCTCGCAGGAGGCGGGGATTTGCCCCGGGATAACGGCGCGGCAGGCGGCCGAGTTGATCCGGAAGGCGCCCCTTCGGCAGCCCCCGGAGACCGGCCAAAAACCCGGGGAAATAGAAGAACAAATGACGCTCGTCCACACCTCTCCCCGCGGAATCCGCATCGTGACCATGGATTCCAATTCCATGGTCACGCCGGAGAACCGAAACGACATCATTCTGACGGGGTCCCACGGGGGGCTGGTGGGCGACGCTCCGGCGGTGAAATACCCCGTGATCGCCGCTTTCTACAACGATGCGGGAGTGGGCAAGGAAAACGCCGGCATTGCCCGGCTTCCCTGGTTGCAGAACGCCGGGATCATCGCGGCGACGGTGGGCGCCCAAACCGCCAGGATCGGGATCGGCCTGGAAACCTACCGGCACGGGATCATTTCCCACGCCAACGCGCTGGCCGTGCAGATGGGGATCTCGCCGGGAATGCGGGCGAAAGAAGCCGCCTGGCGGATCCTCAGGGAAAAGGAAAAACAACCTCGCTCTCCCTGAGGGAATGGCCGCCCTCCCTTCTCTTTGGCCCGTTCCGCGATCCCGCCGTTTCCCATACCGTCGCCGGAATCC
>JAOUFX010000462.1 GCA_029857975.1 Deltaproteobacteria bacterium
GAGAGAATAGATCCCGCAACCGAGCGGCAATGACCTTATCCGTCAACAGGCATCCGCCCGCAGGACAGGGATAATCTCTGACCCCCAGCTTCTCAGCCAACTCGATTTGGGGTTTCCGTGATCGCCCGGAAAAAGCGAGGAGTTTTTCCCGGTCTACAATCCCTTTCTGCTCCGGGATGGTGGGCGAAAAATGCCTTGCAGATAAAGGCCGCAGGATGCGTCCCTTTAGCCCGCTCTCCTTCTCAATCTTCCCGATGGCTGCCCGATGTTGGGACATTGGTCTTTGGGCGAGGACTTCCCCGGTGATGACAAAGGATGATCGGCTGCCCGCCATCATTTCTTTTACCTTCTTCAGCATATAAATCCGGCAATCAATACAGGGATTCATCCCCCGGCCATACCCATGGGCAGGGTTTTCCACGATCCGCATATAATCCATCCCTTTGTGAATCACCCGGATCGGAACCCCGAATTCATGGGCGACTTTAACTGCCTGGTGCTTGCACCCGGCCTTTTTCGATGTGCAGTTGCAAAAGGGGCTGGTAAAATGGACAGCAGTGACTGCAATTCCCTGGTCAATCATCATCTTTACCGCCAGCGAACTGTCCAGGCCTCCCGAGAGGAGAGCAATGGCGCTCCAGGAATTCGCCGGTCTCTCGGGAAATAATGCCTTCGCCACCCCAAACGGAACCCTGCTGTCCTTTTCGCCTATTTCCCTTTCCATTGGATCTTCTCCGAAATTCTGACCGGTCATGACCGCCTCTCCCTCACCCTATCGCAGAAAATCCCCCACCTTTTTCCGAACGGTAGTCTACGAACCCTTGAAACGTGCCCCGGCGACACCGGAAAAAAATTAATACAAACGCAAAAAATTTTACATCCAGTGCAGTTTCCCCTCACCCTTCCCCTCTCCCCCGGTTTCGGGGGAGAGGGCAGGGTGAGGGGGGCAGATTGCCAGTATTTTTTATGCAACATTTAGAGTTATTTACTAAAGTCTTTTCCCCGAGAGGAGGGGGTTTCAAACCGGGTGGATGGAAAAATAAAAACCGCCCGTTTCGGGTAGGACCGAACGCAGGCAATTAAATCCGGGGAAGACCGGAATCGTCGAAAAGCCCTTCGAAAAGCGGCCCGCTGAGATACCGCTCGCCCGCGTCGGGGAGAACGGCAACGATGGTCTTATTCTCGAATTCCGTGAGCTTGGCGATCCGCAGGGCCGCGGCGATCCCCGCTCCGCAACTGACTCCTGAAAGAATCCCCTCTTCACGGGCAAGTCTCCTTGCATGCTCAATCGCCTCGCCACTCGTCACCTGTTCCACTCGATCCACTACTGTTAAGTCCAACGTATCCGGGATAAAACCCGCCCCGATCCCCTGAATTTTGTGCGGCGCAGGTTTGAGCTCCTGCCCCGCGAGGCGTTGGGTGATGACGGGACTTTCCGCGGGCTCGACGGCGATACTGGTAATCCTCTTCCCTTTTTCCAGTTTGATGTAGCGGGAGACCCCCGTGATCGTTCCCCCCGTCCCGACGCCAGAAACGAGAACATCGATCTTGCCATCCGTCTGCTCCCAGATCTCCGGGCCTGTGGTCTTAAAATGGATCTCCGGGTTGGCGGGGTTTTTGAACTGTTGCGGGATAAAGTATTTGGGGTCGGAGGCGGCAATCCGTTCGGCCTCTTCGATCGCTCCTCTCATTCCCTTGGATCCCGGAGTCAAGATAATGTTGGCCCCGAAAATCGCCAGCACCTTTCTCCTTTCGATGGAAAAAGTCTCTGGCATCGTGATGTTTAGTTTATAGCCTCGGGCAGCCGCCACATAAGCCAAGGCGATTCCCGTATTCCCGCTTGTGGGCTCAATGATCTCCTTGCCCGGTTTGAGCAAGCCGTTTCTTTCAGCGGCCCAAATCATGCTGGCCCCAATCCGGCATTTCACCGAATAGGCCGGATTCCGACCCTCAACCTTTCCTAAAATGGTGGCCTTCAGCCCCTTGGCCATCCGGTTAATCTTGACCAGGGGGGTATTCCCGATTGAGAATGTGTTGTCCGCAAAAAATTTTTCCATTTTTTCCTCCTCTACGATATCTTGCTTTTTTGGCTCTCTGGGTTAATGGAGCGGCTGACAAGCGCCAAGAGGCCAGCCAACCTATTAACTGCCTTTGCTCACCGGCCCCTTGGCCGATGTTCTCTTCCGCAGGATGCAAGCTCCAACTTAGAAGATTTTCTGGAGAGTTCTCCCGTCATCCTGAATTTCTCACCGATGTCGATAATCTGCATCCTTCCGCCCTTCCCTCTGACTTTCTTCGCTATTTCGGCACTACAAAGATGGCATTCAGCGCGCATAGATTCGGCCATAGAGCGATGCTTCTTTTTTTCCTTAGGAAATGGGCCTCTATTATTTTGAGATTCTTTTGCCGGCAAAAAGCTTTAAAGTCGCTGACGCTGAGGAAACGAACATTAGGCGTATCATACCATCTATAGAGGAAAGAGGAAGTGATGGGCGCCTTCCCTCTGAAAAACAGCATTACCCGGGCCTGGAAGAAGGCAAAATTGGGGAATCCTACGATGATTTTGCCCCCGATACGCAGGGCTTCCTGGAAGAGCCAGTCGACCTTTTTGACCTCCTGAATACTTTGATTGAGGATGACATAATCGAACGACTGGTCGGGATGTTCGGCTAAACCGCTCTCAATATCCCAGTGGAAAACACTCAGCCCTTTTTTTACACATTCGTAGATGGCCAAATCGTTAACCTCGATTCCCTGCACTTTGGCCTCTTTTTCCCGTGCCAGGAGGTAGAGAAGATCGCCGGTCCCGCACCCCAGGTCCAGAACCCTCGCTCCCGGCTCGACAATTCGGTAAATGATCTTGTGATCGAGTCGAATCCCGTTAGATGCCATAGCCATCCGCCACAGGGTAGAATCTTTGGTCGCCCGATCTCAATTTTTCATGGCCGCAATAAAAACTTCACACTTCCGGCATATTTTCATTTTTTTGGCCCAGCTATCCTGGGCCCGGCCCTGGCAAAGGGTTCCATTGATAAACCAGCAAAGATGACCGGCGTTAAACTCCCAAGTGGGACAGGCTTGTCGAGTTTGAAACGGGCAGTTCCGCATCACCCAGCAAGGCTGGAATCCTTTGGCAGATTTATTCCGAAAATACACCAAGAAAAGCATCTGCCGCTCGATATGTACTGGAATTCTTCTCCACCCTTGTTCAAAACTCTGTACCGCTTTGAGGGATGTCCCTAAAAGTTCAGACATCTGTTTTTGGGTCTTCTCCAGCTTTTGACGCCAAGAATGGAACTCCTTATGATCCATAGCTTTTTCCCTTTCTGGAAAGAGAACTCTGAGCGTTAATCACTGTTGGCATTGCCGGTGTGGGGAACCTCTGAACGCCGGCCAAACCGGCGGGAACGACCACTTTGGAATGCCCCCCTTTGCCTCCGACTCCGCAATGGAAGGCGGAAAGGGAAAAAGGATCTCTGAAAAGAGGACGAAGCCTCCGCCCCTTCCAAATAATAATCACCGCCTTTTGGCCAAAGGAAGCGGCTACCCACCCCGGCTGGATAACCAGTGTGATTCTTTTCCACCGTTAGCAAAAAAGATCGGCGGTCAGAAGGAAATCTCCTTGATTCATTATACCACAATGTGGTATTTTAATACAAAAAGGTTAAACCTGGAAAATAAACAGGGCCAGGAAGGCACCGGAAATAATGGAAGGAATCGAAATCCCCACCATTCAAGTTGGCAGAGAATTGAACTTAAAAGGGAAAATTTGCCCTTATACCTTCATCGAATCCATGTTGGCTCTGGAGGAGATGGAAACCG
>JAOUFX010000989.1 GCA_029857975.1 Deltaproteobacteria bacterium
TATTTTTAAACTTCGTCCCGGATGTCTACGTCCCGGATGTGCCGAATGGGAGCAAATAGGATCATGGAACCATTAATAGGATCACGAGAGATTATAGTGATCCTATTTCTCGCTTGCTGTTCCAAATTGGAACCTCAAAAACAGGACGTGCCGGCTCAGGATACCTGCCTCATGCACTTACGGAACTGGTCACAAATTGTGGCCGGTTTCCCGAAGATTTTATGTTTCAACTGACAGAAACGGCCCCCAACAAACATAAGATCTTGTACGCAAATTCTCTGTACGCAAATTCCCTTGACACACAATTGCCTTTTTTATATATTCTACTCATCCAAAGCGGGTTTTTATCAGAAAAATGCAAAGGTAAAATTCCCCGGCAGTTCCAGTTCTGAATAGGTGAGGTGTTCGTCAATATCTCCATTCCTGTTTATTCCTCCCCACATTCGTCTCATTGTTGTGCCAAAAGTTGATGATAATTATTTTTCACCCCGTGCCAAATAAAAAATGGAGGTCAGAAGGTGGAAAGAGAAATTCCCAAAACTTTAATAGAATTTGTCCTTCAAACCAGATACGAAGAATTTCCGAAAGAAGTACTCAACTTCTGCAAACTTCTGACCCTAAAGACAGTTTCAGGGATGCTAGCCGGGTCAGCCAAACCTTCCGGTCGGAAGCTGGCTCGAATTATAAAGAATCAAGGACACCCCGATGAAGTCGGAGTAATTGGAAGTGGGTTCAAGACTTCTTTATGGGAATCCGTCTTTTTGCATGCCTATTATGCCCATGCGAGTGAGTTGGAAGACGATAGATTCAATGGCGGAATAAGCTGGGACATTACAGTGATTCCTCTCCTATTTCCACTGGCAGAAAAATTAGGTCTTTCGGGGAAAGCCTTTATGGAGTCTTTGGTTTTGGGCCTTGAGGCTACCGTCCGGACTTGCCTCTTTACTGCGAAACATTTAGGCCTAGGGCAGGTGCCAGGAGCAGTTGGCCCTGCTTTGGCGGCAGCGAGGGCATTGGGATTAGGGGTCGAAGAAACAGCGGGAGCAGTAGGCTTGGCCACTTCAGGAGTTCCATTATCAGTTCATAATTATGGGACCGATGCTCATTATTTTGAGTCGGCACTTTTGTCTCTGCAAGGAATGATGGCAGTTGAAATGGCAAAGACCGGGTTAGCTGGCAATCCTGATATGGGTACATACCTAACGAATTTTTTGGGGAAAGAAAGGGTCGTTCTTGAAAAGATAGTAGAAGGCCTCGGGGATAAATGGCTCGCTACTGAGATTTGGATAAAGAAATATCCATGCTGTTTTTTAATGCATCGCCAGATCGATTCCGTTATCGAATTGAAAAACCAGTACAATCTTTCAATCGATGATATTGAGGCCATAGAAGTGCATGCGAGCCTTGCCGAAAAAGCCTGCGACCGTCCCGAGCCAACCAGCGAAGGAAACCTCCAGTTCAGTTTTCAACACGCCCTAACCGCGGCGATGTTGGATGGGGATGTAAACTTAAGCCACATATGCGAGGAGGCAGTAAACGCCCCCAGACTAAAAAATTATCGCTCCAAAGTAAAAATTATCTACCACCCAGATTGGCCCATTGATTTTAATAAAGCCCCATCGCGGGTCGTCGTCAAAATGAAGGATAGGAGAGAATTTTCTCGGGAAAGAAGGTATCCCATCGGTCATCCCACGCAGGATCCTTTGAAATCAGAGCAGGTTCAAAACCTCTATGCTAAATTCTCAAAAGGAAGATTGAAGGATAGGGACATTTCCACCACGAGGGATATGATTTTAAATCTGGAAACGATGAAGAGCTTGAGAGAGCTAACAGAAATTCTTATGATGGGGCCGGGAAATGATTAGTATTACCGATTCCGAAATTGCATGAATTGTGGATTGGGGTCACCCATTAAAAGGCCCCTGTCAATAGAAAACACTTTTCTTAGGCAAGAAAAAATGAATTCTTGTTATTTTTGAAATTGGGTTACCGACATCTCCACCATTG
>JAOUFX010000463.1 GCA_029857975.1 Deltaproteobacteria bacterium
CCTTATGCTTACTACGTCGATTCTCACTCGATCTTCCGATTTGTCCGAGGAAGGGACTCCCTCTGGTATAAACACCACCTTCTCACCGATGAGACGACCCCCCAGTGGAAACAGGTCCTGGAAGACTGCCATGTGAAGGTTACCCATTCCCTTTCCCCTCAAGCCAGAGGCAAAATTGAACGGCCTTATGGTTGGCTCCAGGACCGACTGATCCGAACTTGTGTCCGCGAAGATGTGACCAAGATCCAACAGGCCCAAACAATCCTGAACCAGGAACTCCATCGATATAACTACCACCAGGTTCACTCCACGACTCAGGAGATTCCTTACTTCCGTTTTCAAAAAGCGTTGCAACAGAAACAGTCTCTCTTTAGAGAATTTAAAGTCACACCCCCCTTTCAATCCCCTAAAGATATCTTCTGCTTCCGAATGGATCGAACCGTAGACTCTTACCGGAGGGTCTCTGTTAGCAATCTACAATTCAAAGTCCACGCCGATCCAAGAAAACAGGTCAACCTCCGTTTTTACCCCCTTAATGACGAAATCTCCGAAATCAGATTCTGGTGCGAGGGAAAGTTGATCGATGTCCATAAAATCAAAACTTCCGACCTCCCAATAGTGCACTTTTAATCCGTAAGGAGTGCACTTTTAAAAAATTCCTAACAGGGAATTTATCTTTCCCCAAACCTTCATAAATGCCTGAAAACTGCTCCAGGGCGGATTCTAAGTTTTCAACAATTTCGGCGGCAATCACATCGGGTGCTGGAAGATTTTCGGAATCTTCGAGGTTTTCGTCTTTCAGCCAAAATATATCCAGGCTCACTTTGTCCCTCTGCATTAATTCGGCATACGAAAATGATTTAAACCGGTCGGTCTCCTTGCGCTCGAAGCGATTTTTCGGGTTGTAGCATTTGATGAAATCCTGGATGTCATGGTAACGGACCGGGTTCGTTTTTAGGGTGAAGTGTTTATTGGTTCTCAGGTCGTAAATCCAAAGTCGTTCCGTCCAGGGCTTTTCCCTGGCTTCTTTTCTTTCTGCTTTTTCTTCAGGTTTCATTGGCCCACCAAAATCTCAAGAAAGAAACTTTTGCCTTGTGATACTCTGCTGAAATGCCACCGCGCTAAGAAAGGAGAAGGAGGTTAATCCGGGGTCCTTCCCCCTTGTCCCCTCCTCATTGTATTTCCCCGGCCAAAAAAGCTCGGTCTTGGTAAATTCAATTTTGGCCATTACTTTTCTCTTAAATTAATTCAGGATGATTTTCTCTAAGCCAATTCAAAACTGAAGTTTTCAATTCCTTCACAAACTCAATAAGCTCGCGAACATCATCTTCCGTCACTGCGCCTACATAGTCATATTCAACGATATTTCGTTTTGATCGGCAGGCATCAAGGTAATCCACATCGGCTTTTCTTCCTTTACCAAGGATAAGCGGCAGGGCTTGGATGGGGCGGTAATGAAGGTTTTCACTTCTCCTGCCCCGGTTTTTTCATCTGTTCGCTCAATAGCTGTTGCAGGTTGGACAGGGATTTTTGGGCGGAAGAGCTTTCCAGAGCTTTGACGGCAATCTCCTGCACTTTCTGGTTGGCTTTTTCCAGAAACTGGGTGAGGCCAGCAATCTGGGTGCTCTGTTCTTTCACGGTTTTTTCCAGCGACTCGATGCGGGTGGTCAGAACATTCCGTTCGCCAATAAATTCCTTTTTGAGTAATTCCTCCCTGTTTTTGGCCTCCAGGATCAATTTTTCCGTGGTTTCCTTGACGGCCTTCCCGACCGTGGTTTCCATCTCTTTGGGGAAGAGGCTAACTTTTTTCCTTAGTTCGTTTAATTCTTCTTCTTTTTGGGCAATCAATTTTTCCCGCTCTTTCAGCTCGCCTTCCATCTGGGCTTTTCTCAACTGGATTTCCTTTTCCAGCCTCGCCCTTTCATCTTCAAATTTGTCTTTGGCCAACATCTGCTGGCGCTTGAAGGAATAATCATACTCCTCCTTTTCTCTCTCTCGCCTTTTCTTTTCCGTTAGGTCCCGCTCTTTGATCTGGGCTTCATATTCTTCCTTCTCTTTGGCCCATTCCAAGCGTTGCGTCTGGATATCTTGATTCAATTCTTCCTTACGACCCGCCATCTCAGCCTCAAACTGCTGCCGTTTCTGATTCTGCGTTTCGATCAAGGCCGCCAGAGTTAGGGCCGCTTTTTCTATTTCATACAGCTCCTGGAGTTCCTTTTCCCTCAACTCAATCGCGCTTTGGATTGCCTTAAATTTATTGACTTCATCCTCCAGTTTATCCCCGATCTGGGTCAAAACTTTACCGATCTCGATCTTAAGACCGCTGATCTCCTGCACCACGCCTTCCGATGAGAGAGAATCAGCGATTCTCACGGCTTCCTTGGTCTTTTTCTCTTCCAGCTTCTTCTCCGGTTTCAGTTCGGTTTCTCTCTTTTCTTCCAATAATTTCAGCGCCCCTTGGTACGCCTCCATCATCTCCTGCTTCGTGTTGGACATCGATAGCTTTTTCGGTAGTGCCTTTTTTTCTTCCATGGTTTTGTCCCTTCTTTTTTTATTTGATTTAATCGGACACAGATTTTCGCAGATTACCACAGATAAATATTTTTTCGTTTATCCTTACAGCCTGCATTTACCCTTTCACGCGGGTTAAAAGCAATAAAACCCCACTTTCTTCAGAAAATGGGGTTTCGGTTTTTCTGGCATGGCTACCCTCCGAATTATGGATTGGGGGGGACAAAGCTAAATAGAAGTCTAATACTACAGGCGGGGAGAATCAATCGATTTTTTGCGCACGGCAATAGACCTTAGATGCCCCTCTAAGTTTTCCATCCGGGCCAACTGCATTCCTGGATCGGCGAGGTTTTTCAAGCCATCCGGCGAAAGGCAGATCAGGCTCGATCGTTTGAGGAAATCATAAACTCCCAGGGGGGAAGAAAAGCGGGCCGTTCCTCCTGTGGGCAACACATGGTTGGGGCCGGCAACATAATCCCCAATGGCTTCGGGAGAAATATGCCCCAGGAAGATGGCCCCCGCATTTTCAATCTTGGATAAGAGGCCGAAAGGGTCGGCCACACCCAGCTCCAGATGTTCCGGGGCCAGGTCATTGGCAATTTTAACTGCCTCAGCAAGACTTTTCACAATGAGGATCGCCCCGAAATTTTTTAGGGCTGGTTCGGCAATTTTCCGGCGGGGCAATACGGAAATTTGCCTGATGATTTCCTGCTGAACCTTCTCGGCGAATCTTCGGGAAAGGCACAGCAGGACAGCAGAGGCCTGCTCATCATGCTCGGCCTGGGAAATGAGGTCAGCCGCTAAAAATGATGGATCGCCGCTGCCATCGGCTATGATCATAATCTCACTGGGCCCGGCGATGGAGTCAATGGCCACTTCCCCGAATACCAACCTTTTCGCCGCGGCGACGTAAATATTGCCCGGTCCAACAATCTTATCCACTTTGGGAATGATTTTAGTGCCAAAGGCCATCGCCCCGATGGCCTGAGCTCCCCCGATCTTAAAGACGGCATCGACCCCGGCAATCTGCGCGGCCACCAGGACAGCAGGGTTGATATGACCCTGGGGGGTAGGGCTGGCCATGATGATATTGGAAACTCCGGCCACCTTTGCCGGGATGGCATTCATCAACACGCTTGAAGGGTAGGCCGCTTTTCCTCCGGGAACATAGATGCCAACGGTCTCCACCGGGCGCACGATTTGCCCGAGGACGGTCCCGTCTTCTTCGGCAAAAGACCAGGAGCGGCGGTCCTGCAGGGAATGGAATCTTTCGATCCGGACCGCGGCAAATTCCAGGACTTTTTTTTCTT
>JAOUFX010000464.1 GCA_029857975.1 Deltaproteobacteria bacterium
CAGCGGTGGCATAAAGGATTTTTCCAATGCATGCCTGAAAAGCTGACGGCTCCGATCGTCAAAAAAAATTCCTTCGGCTTCACCGTCTGCTGTTGCTCCCAAGAGAATGGTTCCCCCTTCAGCGTTCCCCATAGCCAGTAAAGACTCGCTGACGTTCTGAACCATTTCTTTGAGGATTCTTTTTTTGACTTTCCCGCTGAAAGTCTTGCGGTAGCAGCTTAATAAAACCGCAAACTGCCCTGGCCCCCGCTGCAAAAATTTGATCCAATCCTCCTCCATAATTTCCCTTCCTTAGGTCAAGTTGAGTTGGAAGAATTTTTGAGCATTGCGAAAAGTCTGCTCGGCAATCTTTTCCGGTTCCAGGTTCCAAAGCTCGCTTACAGCATGCAGGGTGTTTTCAAGGTCTTGCGGTTCGCTCGGCCTCCCCTGGTAGACCTCCGGAGCATCTGTTTCCAGAAGTAACCGGTCCGGGGGCGTAGCCTGGATGGCCCGGCGGTGCCTTTCGCTGTAAGCGGCTGCCGGCGTTGCGGAAATGAAATATCCCATCTCGAATATCGCTTGCAGAATCTCTGCCGGGCCGCTGTACCAATGAAAAACGGCTTTCTCAACTTGGAAACTTTTCACTAAATCCAGAACCTCCGCCCAGGCTCGTCGAGCGTGCAGGAGAACGGGTTTCTTTGTCTGGACAGCCAACTCGAGTAGTTCTGCGAAAATTTCTCTTTGTTGATCTTGGGGAGTTTCCAGAGCAAAGTCAAGCCCGATTTCTCCCAGAGCCAGGCATTGAGGGAGTTCTCGTTTGATCAAAGAAAAATTGGCCTCCAGGTCATCGGAGGTCAGCCGCCAGGGGTGAAGACCCAGGGCTGGATATACGAAGCCGGGATAGCGGCCGGCCAGGCTAAGAATTTTTTCGTTGGCAACCAGGTCCACGCCGACTGCTACAATGGCCCGCACTCCAACTTTTTGGGCCCGCTCCAGGGCTCCTTCGATATCGCTGATTTCGTCCAAATGGACATGGGTATCGATGAGGTTCAAGGAAAGCCGCCCTCCCTCTTGGCCTCAAGATGAGCCATTATCTCCAAGATAATTGGGGTAGGTCAAGAAAATTTTTAAGGGACTTGATCTCAGGGGTATAAATGAGATATTCTGGTTTAATAAGGCGAACTTAGAAATATTGGCCAGAGGAGGAATGAATGCGGCCCGAATCTTTTGAATTTTTAAAGGCCCTCGCCGAAGCCCCCAGCCCTTCCGGCTATGAGCAACCCGCCCAGAAGGTCTTCCGGGAATACATCCGGGGCCACGTCGATGAGGTACAAATGGATGTGTTGGGAAATGCTTCTGGTTTGATCCAGGGACGGGGAAAAGGTAAACCGACGGTCATGCTCGCCGGGCATTGCGACGAGGTGGGCTTTATGGTGAAATACATCGACGAAAATGGATTCATTTATTTTGCCCCGATCGGAGGAATCGACGACCAGCTGCTCCCGGGGAAACGCCTATGGATCCATGCCCAGAACGGCCCATTCATGGGTGTTGTGGGCCGCAAACCCATTCACCTCATCGACCCCAAGGACCGGGAAAAAGTTGTCCAGGTTCACAACCAATTCATCGACATCGGCGCTAAGAACAAAAAAGAAGCTGCAAGATTTATCAAAATCGGAGATGCCATAACCTTTGCCGGTGGTTTGGAAAAACTTATGGGAGACCGGGTTGTCTCGCGGGGGTTCGACGATAAAGTAGGAAGCTTCGTAGTTGCCGAGGTGCTGCGTAGAGTTGGCAAAAAGAAGGACCGTCCATGGTGCACCGTCTATGGGGTTTCCACGGTTCAGGAAGAGCTTGGCTTGCGCGGAGCGACGACCAGCGCTTATCAGATTCAGCCTGACGTTGGTATTGCCATCGAAGTCGGGCATGCCAGCGATTATCCGGAGGTAGACAAAAAGCGCGTCGGCGAGCATAAACTCGGGGCCGGTCCCATCATCGCCCGCGGCGCTAACATTAACCCTCTGGTGTATGAACTATTCATAAGAACGGCTAAAAAAACCAAAATCTCCGTGCAAATCCTCGGTGCGCCCCGCGCTACCGGAACCGATGCCAATGTCATCCAGCTTTCCCGCAAAGGGGTGGCCACCGGATTGGTTGGCGTCCCTCTGCGTTACATGCACACGCCCACAGAGGTCCTCTCCCTCAAAGACCTCGAAGCCACCTGCCGGCTCCTGGTGGAATTCATCTATGAATTAAAGGAAAAAATGAGTTTCATCCCCCTATAAAGGCTCAAAACATTTTAGACTCGTGGTCCCGTTAAGATTTTCATATTGCCAACCATCAGGGAAAGCTGGCCAATCCTGGGGAGCAGGAACGGAGGCAAACCGTAACATTGGATTCTACATTCTGGAAGAAAAGTTCAGCCAGCCTTCCTCCCATTCTTAGCGCAGGGGAAAAAGAACTTTCTTCTTCTGCCAGTCGGGTGTGGGGTATCAGGACAATTTCTGGATGAAACATTCGGGGAAAATTTCTTTTATTTTCTTTTCCTTCATATAACGGGCGGCCTCTGCCTTGTCTGCAAAACGGCCAATGTAGACTCTATACCATACCCCTTGATCCTTACCCTTTGTTTTAGCCAAATAAACCTGCTGCCCGCTCTTTTTTTGCGTTTCCACAAATTCTTTCGCAATATTCAAATCGCGCATGGCGCTGACCTGGATGGCGTAGCCTTTCGTTTCTGCAGGTTGGCTGGACTGCTTCTCGGAAGGAGCCTCCGTTTTGCTTGCAACCTTTGGCCCTTCTATTGACCCAGGCTTGGCTGCGGTTGCTGGTATTGGTTGTTCCGCCGACAGTGCAGGTGGCTGTGCTGGAGGAGCTGGAGCAGGAAGAGGCGGGGGTGCAGAGGGTTGGGCTGCCGGGATCGGAGGAGTGTTCCACTTTTCCCCGTCGAAATAAGTCATGCTGCCTGTAATGCGGTTTGTCCTGACTTGATAGGTCTGATTCCCGGATGGGATCGTATCATAATGGTAGAGGGTCGGCCAGAAGAAAACTGCCAAAACCACAACAACGGATGCAGCTCCCCCCAGAAGAATCTTGCCCCAGAGGAAAGGTGGGCCCGTTTCCTGGTCCGGGGCAGAAAGATCCGGCTGCTCAGGTAGTTTTAGGGGCGGTTCTGCAGATGGGGGTCCGCTCTCCCTTTGTCGAAAGGCAAGGATTTTCTCATAGGCATGGGTTATTTCCGCTAACTTCATTTCCGCCTTCTCCCGCAGGGAAGGATCAATTGCAGACTGACCGGGATCCCAGAAATCGACCAACCGTTTATAAGTCTCCCTGATTGTTTCCAGGGAAGCATCGGGGGATACCTGGAGAGACTCGTAATAGCCTGGCAAGGCTTCCATCTGCTCGCTGCCAGCTTCAGACTTTTCGGATTCGGCAACCTGCTGGTACAAAGTTTCCAATTCATCGAAAAGTTTCTCTTCTTTTCGATCCTGACTTTTCATGTTAAAAATCCTTACGGATGATTTTTTTCGTTGGTCTTGTTCCAGACCTGGATTCGAAGTCTTGGCTGGGCATATCGACTTGGTGCAACAGGTTGGCAGCCTTGGAACCAAACCCTTCTGCAAAAAACCCGGCTATGGATAACGGAGAATCCCGAAGGGGAATGAATATTCATTTTTCTGGGACCTTCAACCCTGAATCCTCTTCATATAGCGGTCGACAACGGATTCTGGATTCAGATGAAAATATTGCACGTAGGCTTTCAGGAAACTTTTTAAATGGAGACGAGAAGGCAGCCTGTTGAACTGGTCCTCTTCGATACACTGGAGCATGCCGGGCCGA
>JAOUFX010000465.1 GCA_029857975.1 Deltaproteobacteria bacterium
GGTTGGTTGCTCCCTCGGGACCTCGGTAGAGGTGCGCGATTTATTCTTCAATATTCCTGCCCGCCTAAAATTTTTAAAATCCCAGGGTACTGAACTGAGCCATATAGGGGAATTGGTTGCTAAGATCGCTTTGGCCAACCCGCAAACCCGCCTTCAATTTATCCACGATGGAAAACTCCTGGCCAACTACCCAATCCGGGAAAATTTAACTTCCCGCTTGGCCGAAGCTCTGGGACGGGAAACCGCAGAAAAGTTATATTTTTTCCAGTTTAAGAACGGAACGGTGGAAATCCATGGGTATGCGGGAGAGCCGGGATTGACTCGACCGAATGCCCGGGGAATTTATCTCTTTGTTAACCGGCGGCCTGTTCGCGACCGGTTACTCTCCCATGCGGTTCTTGAAGCCTATCGAAACCTAATTGCCAAAGACCGGTATCCGGTAACAATCCTGTTTGTGGAGGTCCGTCCATCCGACGTGGACGTGAATGTTCACCCGAGCAAATGGGAAGTCAAATTCGCTGACTCCGAAACCGTCCATCGTTATGCGCTCCTGGGTGTAAGGCGATTATTGGAAAAAACCCCTTGGCTCAAGGAACAGGAAGCATGGAAAGAGTTAAAAGAAATCCCAGGGGTTTATACCCCGCCCCAAGCGAAAACCACAAGCCCTTTGGGCCAGGAATCCTTCGGAGAAGAAACATGGGGAAAAAAAGAATCTATTTCCCAAACTCCATTTCTGGGGCAAATCGATAAGACTTATCTCCTCTTTGAATCATCCGATGGGTTAACCCTCGTCGATCAACATGCTGCCCATGAAAGGATATTATGGGAAAGGCTCCGGCAAGAATTTTCTTCAGGGACAATCCGTCGGCAGTCACTTCTTTTCCCGGAAATCGTCGAATTCTCTTTTCGTGAAGCCAAAGCCGCTGAAGATCATCTCTTGGAACTGGAAAAAATGGGTTTTGAAATAGAACCCTCCGGAGGGAGGACTTTCTGGGTGAAAGCCGTGCCTGAAATACTGGCCTCCCGGGAACCCGTTCAAGCCTTAAAGGAAATGATCGAACAGATTTCTTCCTGGGGAAGAGAAGCTGATTTTCACACTTCCTTTGAATCCTTGATTAAAACGATGGCCTGCCATGGCGCAGTCCAATCCTCGCAAACGTTGGGTCCGGAAGAAGCGTTAGCCCTCTTGGCCGATTTGCAAAGCTGTGCTTCGCCATCCCGTTGCCCCCACGGAAGGCCCACCTGGTTGAAAATCAGCATTACCGACCTGGAAAAAATGTTTGGGAGAAGATAGATATACATTTACCCCAGAGAACACAGAGTATAGATTGAAATCAGGTTAAATGCCTTGTATATTAGAAAAGGAATCTCCTTGCTGGACACAGATTCACCCTGTTAGATGTTTACTATCTAACAGGGTAAACACAGATTTTCCAGATATTAAAAATAAAAAAGATTTAAAGAAAATATATATCTGCGCTTATCTGCGAAAATCTGCGTCCCAATAGATTTTTCTCTGCGTGTTTTGCGTGCTGGGTGATAAATCAGAAAGTCAATGGAAAAGCCCAAAATCGTTGCCATCGTGGGACCAACCGCGTCGGGGAAGTCGTTTTTAGCTATGCAACTGGCCCGGCGTTTTAAAGGAGAAATCATAAGTGCAGATTCCGTTCAGGTTTATCGGGGTCTAACGATCGGGACAGCCAAACCTTCACCGGAGCAACGACGACAGATCCCCCATCATCTCATTGATATTTTAACGCCGGATCAGAATTATAACGCCGCCTCGTTTCGCCAACAGGCCGACGCAATTATTCGTGAATTACATAAGAGGCAAATTCCAGTGATGGTCGTCGGAGGAACCGGCCTCTACCTAAAAGTTTTGACCCGCGGCCTTTTTCATGGACCCCCTTCCGACCCTAAGCTACGCTTAACTCTCCATAAAAGAGCTGCCACAGAAGGAAGCAATGGCCTTCATCAAGAACTCCAAAGATTAGATTCCGAGGCGGCTTCAAAAATCCACCCACGGGATACATTGCGCATCGTTCGGGCTATGGAAGTTTTTTACCAGATCAACCGGCCTATTTCTGAATTTCAGCGTGAACACGGATTTCAGGAAAAACCTTATGAAGTTTTTAAAGTTGGCCTCACTTGCGCGAAAGAAGAGTTATATAGGCGGATTGAGGGTCGTACCGATGAAATGATAAGGATGGGCTGGGTGGAGGAAGTCAGAGCCCTTTTAAATCAAGGTTACCCGCCAGGCTTAAAAACTCTTCAATCCCTTGGATATAAACATATCGTCTCCTATCTAAAGGGAAAGATGGCCCTTCAAGAAGCGATTTCTTTAATTAAACGAGACACCCGCCGATACGCCAAACGGCAGCTCACTTGGTTTAAAGCTGACCCCGAAATCAATTGGTATCCGGCCAATCAGCAAAGTCTCCCCCTCATCGAGAAGAAGATGGAGGAGTTTTATTACCAAGCCCAACCAGCCGAAGGCAGTATCATTCCTTGAACAAAGGTGTTGAAAAAATGCAATCCCTTGGTAGCCAGAACCCACGGCAAGGAGGTAAGCTTCTTAGAAAAAATAAGAAGAAAAACAGAATTCCTTTTTATACAAAAAGTTAGCGCAAGCCGGATGAACATCAAATCCATAATTTTGTTAAGATTTTTATTAGTGATCAGGCGCGTTTTTTGCTTTCGGTGGTAAAAAGAGAAAAGATTTCTAAAATGCGGTCAGTATTTCACCTTGACAAATCAAGGCGGTTGTTTAAAATTACAAAACGATTGAAAAATTATTAGTTTCCAATCGATAATAACCTAAATTCATGATCAGCCCAAAATAAGAAATTTTCTTCCAGCGAGGAGGTCAACATGAAAAAAGATGTATGGATAATAGAGGTTTTTAGCGCCGCGTTTTTCGTAATGATGCTCTTTTCTTCTGCTTGGTCTCAACAGCCTTTGATCCAGACGATTGGCAATGGAGAAGTTAACTGGGCTGAACAGATTGTCCGGGCCACGGGGAGCGGGGCTCCTAATCCCGATGCCCCCAACATCGCCGCGGCCAGATTAGGGGCTGAGCGAGCCGCGAAGGCCGATGCTCTGAGGAACATTTTGGAAACGGTGAAAGGAGTACGAATCGACTCGCAGACGTTGGTTGTGAATGCTATGACTCAAAGCGATACCATACAGACCCAGGTCCAAGGAATCGTAAGGGGAGCACGGGTGGTGAAAACCCGATATCTCTCCGACGGTGCAGTGGAAGTGACCATCGAGATTCCCATGGCAGGCCCGTTAACCCAGGCTGTTTTGCCACCCACATCCTTCGGGACCCAAAGCGTCCCCAAAGAAGGAAATGCCGTTTATACGGGGGTGGTTTTTGACTCTCAAGGGCTGAGTGTTCGCCCGGCCATGGCCCCCAAGGTTCTTGACGAAGACGGAAGAGAAGTCTACGGCTCAGCATTTGTATCTCAGGAGTGGGCCGCGAAATACGGAATTGTTGGGTATGTGAAGGACCTGGATGCCGCCAAGAAAAATGACCGGGTAGCCGCCAACCCTCTTGTACTAAAAGCCGTTAAGATTAGCGGTTCTGGAGGAAGCGACCTCGTCATCAGCAACGCCGATGCCCAGGGACTGAAGGATATGTCGAAAAACCTAAGTTTCTTGGAACAATGCCGGGTGCTCGTCGTAGTCGATTAGTTCATTCAAGAAACAATTTTTGGACGCAGATGAAAACAGATTTTCAAAATTTTAACTGCAAAAACTAATTTCTGTGGAGATCTGTGTAAATCTGTGTTCTAATTAATTCTTTAACTAAACCG
>JAOUFX010000466.1 GCA_029857975.1 Deltaproteobacteria bacterium
GACCTCGTGATTACAGACTTGCGCATGCCAGACATTTCCGGCCTGGAACTGATGCAGGAAGGGAAAAAGGGAAAACCCGATGTTCGCTGGATCATCGTGACTGCCTTTGGGTCCATAGGCAACGCCGTGGAAGCAATGAAAGCGGGGGCTTCTGATTATCTAACCAAGCCTTTTCACAACCCGGATGAGCTGCGCCACGTGATCCGGCGTGTTTTGCGGGAAATTGAGTCTGCAAGAACGATCTCTCTTCTCACCGAAGAGCTGGGGAAACAATTTCCTCCTACGGAAATGATTTTTCTGGGAGAGAAAATGAATTCTGTTTACCGGCTGGTCCGGGAAGTGGCTTCTACCCCTGCGACTGTACTTATTACCGGGCCCAGCGGGACGGGAAAGGAACTCATTGCCCGCATGATTCACCAATGGAGCCCGCGAAAAGAAAAGCCTTTCGTGGCTGTTCACTGTGCCGCGCTGGCCGAGTCCATCTTGGAAAGTGAGCTTTTCGGACACGAACGAGGAGCCTTTACGGGAGCTGTGGGCACACGCAAAGGAAGATTCGAGCTGGCGGACGGCGGGACTATTTTTCTGGACGAAATCGGCGAAATCCCTCTCTCTGTCCAGGTGAAGCTTCTGCGGGTGCTGCAGGAAAGAGAGTTGGAACGGGTCGGAGGAACGAAATCTCTTTCCGTTGATGTCCGGGTCATATCGGCAACGAACAAAGAGATAAAAGCCGAGGTTTCCTCCGGCCGGTTACGGGAAGACCTCTTTTATCGCCTTAACGTTTTTCCCGTTACTCTTCCCAGGTTGGTGGAGCGGCCGGAAGCGATTCTCCCCCTTGCCGATTTCTTCGTGGCCAAATTTGCCAAAGCCTTCGGCAAGAAGATCTCCGGTTTCACGGCCCAGGCCAAACCAGCCCTTATGGATTACGCCTGGCCGGGAAACATCCGGGAACTGCAGAATGTAATCGAGCGGGCGGTAATTCTTGCCAGCGGGGAGATCGACGTCTATCATTTGAATCTTGAAAGTATCAGTGAATTGCCATCCTCCTCAGCAGGACTATTAAAGATGAACGAACGGGAAACGATTCGCAAGGTCCTCGCCGAGGCAGAAGGAAACCGGAAGAGAGCTGCGCAGATTCTGGGGGTTTCCCTCCGAACCCTTCAGTACCGGATTAAAGAATATGGACTCTGAAAAGGGCTGCAAACTTTGCAGGCGCAGGTGCAACAATTGCATAAAAAAAGGAAGATTGTCAAATTCTTTCCTTGAGCAAAAAGAAAAGATACTGTAATCTTTAGTGGTTATAACTTTCCTCCATATTGGCATCCCCTTTGCGTAACAGCAGGGTGTATGGAAACCAATAAGGAGGCAAAGAAGATGAAAACAAAAATGGGAGCAGTGGTTTTAGCAGGAGCGTTTTTTATAACGGCCATTCCTATGGTGGCTATAGCCGGGCCGGGTGGAAACATGCACCGCCAGACCTTGCACATAAAAACCCAAAGCACGCAACGGATCAGCACCCAGCACCGCCTGCGGGATGGATCTTCCCAAGAATCTCTCAAGGCTACTTCAGGAGCTATGTCCAAGAAAAGAAATACCCATGCCTATGGGCCCGGCGATGGGACTGGACATGATGGTATCGGACCCAAAGATGGAACGGGGTATGGTGAACCTTCAAAGAAGTAGATTGTTTTTGGCCGCGCTCAGCAGGGTGGTTTTCCCCGCCCTGCTCTTTTTTCTTTGCTGGATGGGAATTCTGCTCGCTGTAGATCCCTCGCAGGCAGAAGAAAAAGATATTGTGCTTCCGGAAAGCGGGATCCACTACCCGGGAGGGTTCGACCCGAATACGGTAGGTGAAGTCCACGGAAAAGCCTATGGATACCTCCAACCGGAAAGCGGGCCTGTCCGGTTTCAACTTATGTCTACAAGAGAAACTTATACCATCTTGGTTTCTCCTGCATGGTACCAGAAAGACCTGGAGAACAAAATATCCGACGGGACGGAAGTCCGGGTACAGGGCTCCAAGTCTCTCGGAAAAGACGGTCAACTTTATATCATCGCTCAGAAGATAAAAATTTTTCCTTCCGGGGAAACCCTGGCCTTCCGCAGCGAAGACGGGTCCCCTCTCTGGAAAGGAGCGATGGGAACCGGGGGAGGATTCGGGTCACCATCAAGGGGAATGGGCGGAATGGGAAGTGGCGGCGGCATGGGCCGCGGCCGGCGATAAATTCATCAGGACGCAGATTTTCGCCGATGTTAAAAAAAACGCTATGCGCATAGCGCTAAGCGCTTTGCGGATCTCTCTCTTCTCGGATTCATAAGGAGAGTATTAAAGCTCATGAGAAATAAAACAAAAAGCATTGGCATCGGTTGTTTATTTATGGGAATGTTTTTTTGGGCTTACCCTCAAGCTTTTGCCGGATGGGAGACAGGGGTCAAGGCCGGGTTTGATTCCAATATCAACCGGTCTTTAAGCGACGAAAAGAGTGATGCTTATCTCTCCGGTTATTTATCTTTTGTAAGAGAGGCAAGCGGGAAATCACGCCTCGACTGGAACTTATCCGCATCTCTGGAAGGATCTCTCTTTGCCAGTTTAGCCGACTTAAACTATGGAGGGATCAGCCTGGCCCCGGGCATTACCTTTTTCCCTCACCCGGTTTGGAGCATCAACATTGCCCCTTTTGTCCAGGCCAAAGCCGTACAGGATTCAGACCAATCTGCCATTGCCTTCGGGGGGAAATTGGGCTTCAAGCAACAAATCCGCGATAATCTTTACACCGGCCAATATTACATCTACAAAGATAGCCGGGCCAATACAGATACCTATTCTTTTACCGAAAATTTGTTCGGATTGTTTCTGGGAGTAAATTGGACCCGGGCCCTCTTCACGGAATTCGGTTACGAATTCTCCCGGGGAGATTCCTTCCGGACGATCCCAACCACCTCAACAGCGGTGTCCGGCAGGGGAAGGAACCGCAGGTATTCTACGACCTTCGGAAGCGACGTGATCCGGGAAGATGTGAACCAGCATGCTTTCGGAATCCATGCCGGAATCGATTGGACAAAATCCTTTTATTCCCACCTTGCTTATACCTACACCACCATCAAAGGGGACCTCGGCACTTCCACTTCCCATGCCGGATTTATCGGGATGGGGTATCGTTTCTGAAGGCCAAAAAAGAAAGATTGTTATGGAATGCTTCCCCAGGGCTGAACCGGTCAAAGACCCATTTTTCTCATTTTCCGCCATAGGGTAACCGGGGAAATTCCCAGTTCCCCAGCGGCCTTCCTCCGGCTTCCCCCATGCTTCTCAAGGACCCGGAGGAAGACCTCTCTTTCCGCCGCCCGCAAAGGATCCTTCGGGGCCTGAGGCGCGAGAGCCGCCTCTGGCACTTTGGCGATGAGCTCTCCGGGCAGGTGTTCCCGTTTGATTTGGGAACCGCCGCAGATGACGAAAGCATGTTCCAGAGCGTTTTCCAGTTCACGAACGTTCCCGGGGAAATCATAGCGCATGAACAAATCCATGACCTCCGGGGAAACCGCGGTGATGCGCTTGTTCATTCTTAGGTTAAACCGCTTCAAAAAATGATCCACCAGAAGGGGGATGTCCTCCCGCCGCCCGGCCAGAGCAGGAAGTTCGATTTTGACCACGTTGACCCGGTAATAAAGATCTTCCCGGAAGAGCCCCTCGGTAACCAGCCGGGAGAGGTTTTTGTTCGTAGCGGCTACGACGCGCACATCGGCCTTGAGGGGTTTGATGGCTCCCAGGGGTTCGTATTCTTTCTCCTGGAGGAATCGTAAGAGCTTAACCTGC
>JAOUFX010000467.1 GCA_029857975.1 Deltaproteobacteria bacterium
GGCGTTCCGCCTCTTGGAGCAGGATTTCCTTAAGGACCAATTGTTCCAAGAACTCTTTCGGCTCTTCCCGGAGCATGTCCTGGTAGGGAGCCGGAATTTTCGCTATTTCTCTACTGAACTGGGCCACGGTAATGCTCCGATCATTGATCACCGCGATTTTCTGCCTCTCCGGATTCCAGGCGAATAATTGGAGGTAACCGAATACTCCCCCGGCAATCACCACAGCCAATACGGGAAGAATCCATTTCAGATGCCTGCTTGCCTTACTCATTCAATTTTTCCCCTTCATCTTTCAAATGTCATCAGGTTACCAAGAAACTTTGGGAATGTCTATGAAAGAATCTTTTTCTTTTACCTAAATTGAGCGATTTTTTTACACCACAGAGATCTCAGAGAATAATTTCATAGTTAAAAAACAAAATAAGCTCAATATTTTCTCTGTACTCTCATGTAATAAATTCATCAGATAGAATATTGTGTTGTTTTCACTTAACAAGTGCACAGAGTAACGCAGAGAAAAGGAGTTTATTTCCTGGTTTTATCTTAATTTTCCTCTGTACTACTATTGTTAAATTTCTGAAAATTTTATTAAACATATTTTAATATTATCTGTGTTTATCTGCGTTAATCTGCGTCCAATAAATTTTTGGTTGCGGCTATGCAGCGCTGTGCCCTCTGTGGTGAATCGCCTTTTTTAGGTTTTAGCACATTATGCTCATCCCTGATCTATAAGCCCCTTATCCTAATTGCTTAGATAGGAACTCCCCAACTTTCTCCCGGATCTGGTCCCTTACCTTGCGGAAAGTAAAAAGTCTTTCTGCTTCGCTGCCGCCGGCAGCCGCCGGATCTTCAAAACCCATATGCAGTCTCTTCGTCCCCCCGAAAAAAACCGGACAGGTATCCGCCGCGTGGTCACAAAGGGTAATGACAAAATCAAATTTTTCATCGCCAAATTCATCCAGCGATTTGGACCGATGGCGTGAAATATCGATCCCCAACTCTCGCATGACCGCCACGGCCATTGGGTGAACGGCAGAGGGATCTGTTCCGGCGGAGAGGGCTTGTACTTTCCCAGCCAAGTCATGATTTACCAACCCTTCAGCCATCTGGCTGCGGGCGCTGTTATGGGTGCAGATGAAGAGGACTCGTTTCATAAGCATTCTCCCGCGTAGGGGCGACCGGCCGACTCGCTCCTACATAAACATTTTTTATTCCGCCGAAAGCGGGTTAGGGCTTGCATGTAAGATGGCAAACTCCCGTAGGAGTCTCCACGGCAAAAGGAAAATATTTTCTCTTGAACCAAAGGGCCACATTGACCAGGCTGATTAAAACCGGAACTTCCAATAAAGGCCCGATGACTGCGGCAAAAGCCTGCCCGGAGTTGATCCCGAATACTGCCACGGCTACGGCAATGGCCAGCTCGAAGTTGTTGGAGGCAGCGGTGAAGCTCAGGGTCGTGGATTGCTCGTACGTTGCCCCCACCTTCATGGAAAGGTAGAAGGAAACGAAGAACATGACCACAAAGTAGATGAACAGAGGGATGGCCACCCGGACAACATCCATGGGCAGCCGGACAATATATTCCCCCTTGAGGGAGAACATGACCAGGATGGTGAAGAGGAGAGCAATCAGGGTAATGGGGCTGATCTTGGGAATGAATTTCTGCTCGTACCACTCCCGCCCCTTGGTTTTCAGCCCGATGATGCGGGAAAGGACCCCGGCAATGAAGGGGATGCCGAGATAAATAAATACGCTCTCGGCGATCTGGCCGATGGTGATGTTCACCACTACCCCCTTCAGCCCCAGCAGGGGAGGCAGGACGGTGATAAAGATGTAGGCATAGATGGAGAATAAGATCACCTGGAAGACGGAGTTGAGGGCCACCAGCCCGGCGCAGTATTCCCGATCCCCTGCTGCCAGGTCATTCCACACGATAACCATGGCGATGCACCGGGCCAGCCCGATCAGGATGACACCCACCATGTACTCCGGGTATCCCGACAGCAGCAAAATGGCCAGGACGAACATCAAAATCGGGCCGATGACCCAGTTCTGGACCAGCGAAAGGCCAAGAACCCGGTAATTTTGGAAAACATGTCCCATTTCTTCATACCGCACCTTGGCCAGCGGTGGATACATCATTAAAATGAGCCCGATGGCGATGGGAATATTGGTCGTCCCTACCTGGAACTGGTTCCAGAAATTAACCACACCGGGAAAGAGGTAACCCCATCCGACGCCGATAAACATGGCCAGAAATATCCACAGGGTTAAAAATTTATCTAATACTGAAAGTCTTTTGGTTTCCGCATTCGACATTTTCTATTTCCTCCTTGGTAAATGTCTTTGTTCCCGTAAGGAAAGACCTTCGCCCTCTCCGCAATCCTGTGCGGGAATACTTTTCAAAGAAAATGCCCTGGCACGTGGTAGCCGGCGGCCTGAAGCAGTTCGAAAAGGACCTGCCGTTTATCCTTGTATTCCGGAGTAAAAAGCGGCGCACACCGGACCACGGATATTTCCCCGCTGAGCATCTTCACGGCAAAGGCCAGACAGGTAGGTTCGCCGCAGGCCCTGCAGCTTGTTCCGGGAAGAAGCTTGAAAATGTCCAACGCCTTCAGCTCCACCCCTCGGCTGTAGTTGGGTTTGATCTGGTCTTTCTTCTCGAAAACTTCCCGGGTCAAATCCTTCAGCCACTCCATAGTTTCCTGCACATCCTTCTCATCCACAGCTTTGGCCACGGTCACTTTCCTGGGATAGAGGGTGATCATCTTCCCGTCCCTCTTCAGGGTCAAGATCATGGCCGGGTGATTATAGATACAACCTTTTAGCAAAGCGTTAATGTATGGGAAGGCTTCGTGGATCTCTTTATCGAGTTCCACAATGGCCCGGATTTTATCCGGATCGGCCAGGCAGGGAAGAATGTGAGTAATCCGATATCCCTTTAGGACCACAGGGCTATTTCCTTTCCGACCGTTCCACCAGCCATTCTTTGATCTGGTATCTTGGGGGAATCTTACCAACGGATTTGACCTGCCCATTAATCACCAGGGCAGGGGTTCCCATGACCCCATACCGGGCTATTTCTTTAATATCCTGTACATGATCGAAATCCGCCGCCAAGTTAAGTTCGGCCAGCGCGGCCAGAATCTCCTGGCCAAGCTTGCGGCAGTTCACACAGCCCAAACCCAGGACCCGAACCTGTAAGCCAGAATGTTCCTCTTCCACCTTGCCCCCAAGGAATCTTTTAAATTCTCGCAACAGGGCTTTGGCATACTCCCCCTCCTGAGAGATGGGGATATAGTTTTTCTTCTTCGCCTCTTCCAGGAAAAACTTTTCTACTTCGATTTCGCTCAGGCCTTTCAGGTCTTTAGCTCTTAAAAAAATTTCCGTGAGTCCCACCATCCCGAGGGTATTTCCCTTTACGGTAATTTTAATGACTTCTTCATCCATCTAATTCTTCCGCCCCCCTCCGGGAAGCTCAAAGGCGGGCCTTCAGTGGGGCCGGGATGATTCCCGAACCTTTTTCAGGATAACCGTTTCAATCATCCGCAGGGCATCATCTTTGTCGCGATCCAAAGCAATCCGTTCCAACCGCATGGCCTCTGCCTGGCTGAAGGATATGACAATTTTGTTATCCATGGTTTTCTTTCTTGAAAGTCAAAACTTTGCGAATTTTGCGTGGAAAATAGCTTTAAATTCCCCCAGACAAAATCTATTACCGCCCGGGAATACAATCTCGTCGCTCATCTATTATCCGCAATTCCCGCTTTGGTTTCATAACCCTTTAATCCATGG
>JAOUFX010000468.1 GCA_029857975.1 Deltaproteobacteria bacterium
GATCTCGGTCAAAAAACCCAGCCCACCCAAATTCACCCCCAGGATCGGGACGTTTTCCCCTGCCATGGCCCGCACCGCGCTTAGCAAGGTGCCGTCTCCTCCGAGTACGATGAGAAGGTCAATCCAGCGGCTGATTTCAGAACGGGGGCAAGAAAAGGGGTGGTTAATCATTGGAGCCATAGTCTCGTCCAGGTAAACCTGGATATTCCGCTGGCTCAACCACCCGATCAGTTCGCCGGCCAACGTGATGGCGTCTGGCTTGTTAGGCTTGACGATGATTCCTATGCGGTTTAGCACCTGATGCTCCCGGTATAACAAAAGGGTTCAAGGGGTTATGGCTCAAGGATTCCTTTCAGAACCCTCGAATCCTGAAGCCCTTTTGTTTGGTCATGAATTTAGGAATTTTTACCACAAAAAAAAAGGGCTGTCCATAAGGAATTCCGAATTCCCCCCTAAAACTTTTTAAATTTAATAGGACGCAGATTGGCGCAGATAACCGCAGAAACAAAAAAGACGCTGTGCGCCTAGCGCTAAGCGCTAAGCGACTTTCTGTGTTTACCCTGTTAGATAGTAAACATCTAACAGGGTGAATCCGTGTTCAAAAAGGAAGTTCCTAAATGAAATGACCACCGCTTCATAATGCCAAGCGAAAAGGCCTGAACCCCGAGCCCGGGAGGACCCTCTGGAATCGGGACCGGGCGGGAGGGTGATTCTCTCTCCCGGTGGATAAGCAGTTAAGCGTGACTTACAAAAAGTGAAGGTGGGGGCAAGTTTTCAATTGGCGTTGAAAGGATACCCATTCTGTGGTAGTCTGAAAAGCAAATTAAAAGGAGATTGATTTGCTCATGGAGCTTTTCGGCGCCACGGGGAGGAGACGAGAAGAAAAGCGGAAAGACATTCCTCTGGCGGACCGAATCCGCCCCGAGCGTCTGGAGGATTTTGTCGGTCAGGAACATATTTTGGGTCCGGGCCGTTTTTTGCGCTCTTTGATTGAAAAAGATCAGCTGCAGTCGTTGATTTTCTGGGGTCCACCGGGTACGGGGAAGACGACGCTGGCCAGGATCATTGCCTGCTCTACCCGATCCCATTTTTTAGCATTCTCCGCCGTTTTATCAGGGGTTAAGGAGATTCGCCAGGTTATTAGTGAAGCGGAGGGAATGAGGCATCAGGGGCAGCGTACGATCCTTTTTGTGGATGAAATTCATCGTTTCAACAAAGCCCAGCAGGATGCCTTTCTTCCTCACGTGGAACGCGGGACCATTATTCTGATTGGCGCTACTACGGAGAATCCATCTTTCGAAGTAATCTCCGCTCTTTTGTCCCGATGCCAGGTCCTTACCTTACGAGCGTTGGACTCAGAGGAAATCAGTCTTATTTTAAGCCGAGCGTTGCAAGAGGAAGAAAAGGGGCTGAGCAGTTTGCGGGCGAAATTGGCTCCCGATGCTTTGCAGCATCTCAGCGCCATGGCCCATGGAGATGCCCGGGTGGCGTTGAACGCCTTAGAGGTCGCTGTCCTGACTACACCGCCAGACGCGGATGGTCAAAGATTCATTTCTTTGACCATCGCCGAAGAAGCCATGCAACGCAAAGCGTTGCTGTATGACAAGGAAGGCGAGGAGCATTACAATATTATTTCGGCCTTACATAAAAGTCTGCGAGGAAGCGATCCGGACGCCGCCCTTTATTGGCTGGCCAGAATGATTGAGGCCGGGGAAGACCCTTTATACGTGGCGCGCCGCATGGTCCGTTTTGCCTCCGAGGACATTGGCCTGGCCGACCCGCAAGCCCTGAACGTAGCCCTTGCATCCATGCAGGCCTTCCATTTCGTCGGCCTCCCTGAAGGGGAGTTGGCTCTGGCGGAAGCTGCGGTTTACTTAGCAACCGCACCCAAGAGCAACGCGCTCTACCTGGCGTATGAAAAGGCCCGGGCGGATGTAAAAGAAAAAGGAGCGCTTCCCGTTCCCCTGCCCATTCGCAATGCGCCCACTAAATTGATGGGAGAACTGGGCTACGGTAAAGGCTACAAATATGCCCACGATTATCCGGAAGGGATAGTCAAACAGGATTATTTCCCCCAAGAACTCGGCCCCCGGTCTTATTACCGCCCGACGGACAGGGGGATGGAAAAAATTATTAGCCAGCGGCTGGAATTCTGGCGTAAAAAAATGGGGCCGAAATAGGAAGAAAACAAAATGACCGGCCCAGGGAAGGTAAGTTCGATCCCCTGGGTTCGTGCCGGCTGCGCCGAACTTGCAGGAACATTAAGAAAAGACTTCGATACACCTACGGAGAGTTAGCAGTTTATTGATCCAAGGCGAGGAGTAAATATATGGGAAGCATCGTTAAGAAGAGACGGAAGAAAATTGCCAAGCATAAACATCGCAAACTTCTGAAAAAGACCCGTATTCAGAGAAGAAAGCGCAAATAAAATCCTCTGCTTGAGGTAAAAAAAGTTTCTTGCGGTTAACGGGTGGATGACTTATCTACCCGTTCCTTCAACTCCTTTCCGACCTTGAAGAAAGGGAGTTTTTTGGGCAAAACATCCACTTTGTTGCCCGTCCGCGGGTTTCGACCCTGATAGGATTGGTATGTCCTCACCGTGAAGTTGCCGAAGCCGCGAATTTCGATCCTCTCCCCCCTGGCCAAAGCGTTGGCCATGGAGGAAAAGATTGTGTTCGCAATGGTTTTGGCATCCTGCTGGGCGAGAGTATTCGACCTTTCCATGAGTTTCTGAATGAGTTGAAATTTGGTCATTTCTCTCCTTCTCCTTGAAAAAGTTTATGATTCATTCCAATTTCGCCAAATATATCATGAACCCTTTTCATATGTAAACCTAAAAATTTTAAAGAATTTTTTTCTCCCTTCCCATGAGGAAAAAATTTAGCCAAAGGGAGATTCATGGCCGGATTTCTTTAAGGCTTCGGACATCAACTCCCGGCGCTTTTTCTCCAACTCCCGGATCTGCTGGTTGAGGGATTCAATGCGAGTGTCAAGGCTGTCCAGCCTCTCCTCTTTCTGCCGGATTTCCAGATCGCCCTGACAAGGTTGAAGGCGGAGCAAATTGCGCTCTTTCTGGGTTTCAGCCAATTCTTTTTGCAGCTCCCGCACTTGCCGCTCGATTTGCTTAATCATTTTGTTAAAACCAATGGCCGGAAAGAATATCTTCTGGAATGAGGACGGTAGACCTCCTCGGTAATCCAGAATAATTTAAGAGATTTTACGAAATTTTATAAAATCAGGCAAGTACAAAATTACTATTCATCTTGCCTCCATTCACTTTTTATTTTCTCTCATGAATTCAGGAGGATTATCAGGACCCGGCGGGGAGGTGCTGCGCGCCAGCCAAACGGTGGGAGTAAACCTTTCTGCACCCCTTCACTCTGCCCCCGCAGCAAGAGAGCACAAAAATCAGATATCCTTGCTCCAACGGCGGAAGTAAAGCTCCAGGTCATGGAAGAACCACCGCCTTTTGGCCCAGCGCAGCATCTCCCCGCCGGGTCCGGGAAGAGACTGCCCGGCCCGGACGGGAGGGTGAATCTCTCCCTCTTTCATCACCCTCCCGTCCGGGCTCCATTAATCAAAGTAAATTCATCAACCCATTGAAAAGTGAAGGGGACGAATGCTATTCATATCTTGATTTTGGAGGAGCCGGGTAGTAACATTGAAGCGCTTCAACAGGCAGGAATTGGTTAAGGGGTGAAGAGATGGACCGGGGGGTGCCCAAAATTTCAGGATGGAACCTTGTTTTAATTTCCGTTTTCCTGATCTTGACTGCTTGCGCAGC
>JAOUFX010000469.1 GCA_029857975.1 Deltaproteobacteria bacterium
GATGGCTACGGTGGCCGTGGCCATTCTCAACGGAGCGAACATCGTGAGGGTACACGAAGTGGAAAGAATGCGCAGGGTTGTACAGGTTATCGACGCGGTGCTACGCTGCACCCTTCGAACCCCACTTTCCTGAATGGTCTTTAAAAGATTATACCCCAAAAAGGCGATTCACCACCGAGGGCACAGGGGAAAAATTATTCTTTGTGTTCCCTGTGGTTTAAGGAGAAAGGAAATATGCGGAAACTCTTCGGGACAGATGGCATTCGGGGGGTGGCGAACGTCGACCCGATGACCACCGAAATGGCCATGCAGTTAGGACGCGGAGTAGCCTATATCTTTAAGAATAAAGATAAGCGTCACCGGATCGTCATCGGAAAAGATACCCGGCTTTCCGGATACATGCTGGAAAATGCCCTGGTAGCCGGCATTTGTTCCATGGGCGTGGATGTGCTTCTGGTCGGCCCATTACCCACGCCAGGTATTGCTTTTCTAACATCTTCGATGCGGGCAGATGCCGGCATTGTGATTTCAGCATCCCACAACCCTTTTCAGGACAATGGCATTAAAATTTTTTCTGGGAATGGGTTTAAGCTTCCCGACCAGCTCGAGAACAAGATTGAGGAATTAATCTTTTCCGATCAGATCGATTCCCTGCGCCCTACGGCCGCGGAAGTCGGCAAAGCGTTCCGAGTGGATGATGCCGTAGGAAGATACGTCGTCTACCTAAAAAATTCCTTTCCCAAAGAGTTTTCTCTGGACGGAATAAAAATCGTTTTGGATTGTGCCCACGGAGCAGCCTACCGGGTGGCTCCCGCAGTCTTTGAAGAGCTGGGGGCCGAAGTCGTCGCTTGGAACATTGAACCTAACGGTGAGAACATTAATTGGCAATGCGGCTCCCTTTACCCCAAGTTGGTCATGCAGAAGGTCAAGGATTCCGGGGCGGACATTGGGATTTCCCTGGACGGCGATGCGGACCGGGCCATTTTCTCCGATGAGCTGGGAAATCTTGTCGATGGGGACCGGATCATGGCCATCTGCGCCAATAGCCTGCACCAAAGCAAACGGTTAAGACGGAATACCCTGGTCGCCACGGTCATGAGCAATCTGGGTTTGGACTTGGCCATGAAGGAACGGGGAATTAAAGTCTTGCATACCCAGGTGGGGGATCGCTACGTGGTAGAAGAAATGGCCCGCGGCGGCTATAACCTGGGTGGCGAACAGTCTGGCCACCTGATCTTTCTCGACTACAACACCACGGGTGACGGCATTCTTTCGGCCTTGCAAGTTTTGGCGGTGATGAAAAGGGAAAACAAACGGCTATCGGAACTGGCAAAAATTATGACTCCGTTTCCTCAGGTATTGCTCAATGTCCCGGTCCGGCAAAAAAAAGATCCGCAGCGTATTCCCGAAATAACCTCTCTTCAAAAAAAAATTGAGGCCAATTTAGGAGATCGCGGGCGCATTCTGGTGCGCCCTTCCGGAACAGAAAGCCTGATCCGGGTTATGGTAGAAGGGGAAAACGAGAAGGAAATCTCTGCCTTCGCGGAACAGGTTGCCGATTGTATTCGGAAAAAAATGGCGGATTAAATGGCGCGGGGCAATAGGTTTTCAGCGGTCCGTAAAATAAGAAGGAGAAAATAGTGCCCAAGCTCTCAGTAAATGTAGACCACGTGGCCACACTCCGGCAAGCCCGGGGAGGAAAACAACCCGACCCCGTGGCCGCAGCCATCATCGCCGAACTTGCCGGGGCCGATGGGATTATCGTCCATCTGCGGGAAGATCGGAGGCACATTCAGGATCGGGATTTGGAGTTGTTACGCCAAGTCGTTAAAACCCGCGTGAATTTGGAGATGGCCAATACCGAAGGGATCATCCAGATGGCCTTGAAGGTCAAACCGGACCTGGTCACTTTTGTGCCCGAACGGCGCCAAGAACTGACTACGGAAGGGGGGTTGGATGTTCAGTCCCACCGGACTTCCCTTCAAAAAAATATCCAGAAGCTGAAGAAGGCTGGGATTCCATCCAGTCTTTTCATCGATGCCGATCCCTTGCAGGTTAAGGCCAGCAAGCAGGTAGGGGCTGATTGCGTGGAAATCCATACGGGGAAATATGCCGATGCGCCGGACGGCCAGGCCCGGCGAAAAGAATTTCTTCGGATTGCCCAAGCCATACGGCAAGCCCGCCGCCTTGGTTTGCGGGTCAACATCGGGCACGGCCTGGATTACCAAAATGTCTCTCCCTTTACGACCCTTTCTGGAATCGAAGACTATAGCATCGGACATAGCATTATCGCGAGAGCTGTGCTGGTGGGGCTGGAGCGGGCGGTACGGGAGATGAAGCAGCTCATCCGAGGATTTCACTAAAATATTTTCATTCCATGGGTTCTTTATGCTTTCCCTGGCGGTTTAATTTTTTATCTGCGCTCTCGGCGCGCTCTGTGGTTAAAGATTGAAGATGATCTACGGAATCGGCATCGATCTTGTTCAGGTAAAGCGAATCGAGGAAGCCCTGGCACGATGGGGGGATCGATTTAAAAACAAAGTATTTACCCCTGGAGAAATTGATTATTGCTCAAGGAAAAGGAACTCTTCCCCGAATTTTGCCGCTCGTTTTGCCGCCAAGGAGGCTTTGGTTAAAGCTCTGGGTATAGGAATGAGGAAAGGGGTTCACTGGAAAGATGTCGAGGTGGCCCGGGGGCCTCTGGGCAAGCCCGTGTTAAAATTGAGCGGCCAGGCAAAGGAAGTATGTAAGCAAGAAAAAATCGCCGGGATTTTCGTGAGCCTCACCCATGACCAGGAATACAGCAGCGCCATCGTCGTGCTGGAAAAGTAAAGGAAGAATAAATTAGCCACAGAGGGCACAGGGAGCACAAAGGGTATAAGATCTTGAATAGGGTTAAAGAAAGATTTTGAGTTAAGGGCAACCGCAGAGCACGATGAGAATCGCCAAATGCTTAGAGCTATACGCTTAGCGTTTATTTTCTTTCCCTTTTTATGCCGGCGTTCTCCGCGCTCTCTGTGGTGAACATTAAAGGAAAAAATATGAAGCTGGCGACTTCGGAAATCATGAGAAGGCTGGATCAAAAGGCCATCGAGGAATTCGGCATTCCAGGATTAGTGTTGATGGAAAATGCGGCCAGATCCACGGTGAGCGCGATCTTCCGGCATTTTTCTGACCTTTTGACCAAGCGTGTAGGAATATTTGCCGGCCGGGGCAATAATGGAGGCGATGCCTTCGCCGTTGCCCGTTACCTGCTCAACCGCGGGGTATCTTGCCAGGTATACCTTCTCACTGCCCAGGAAGAAGTGCGGGGCGACGCGGCCACGAATTTAAAAATTCTAACCCGCATGGGGGGAGAAATTTTCCCTATCCGGAACGCGGAAGAGTTGGAAGCTCGCCAGGCTCAGGTCGCCAGGAATGACCTCCTCATCGATGGAATTTTAGGCACCGGCCTGAAAGGGCCTGTAAAAGGGCTCTACCGGAAGGTCATTGAATTCATCAATTCCCTTAATCTTCCCGTCGTGGCCATTGACATCCCCTCTGGATTGGACGCGGATAACGGACAAATTCTCGGCACCAGTATCCGTGCTAGTCTAACGGTCACTTTGGGGCTGGCCAAAAGGGGCCTTCTGGTGCAGCCGGGGCTACAGTTCACCGGCAAACTGGTTATTGCGGACATTTCCATCCCTTCCGCCGCCGTTGAAGCCGAGCGAATTAAGGATAATCTGATCGAAGGGAGTGAATTTTCCCATCTTCTCCTTCCCAAGAGGCCCAACGCC
>JAOUFX010000470.1 GCA_029857975.1 Deltaproteobacteria bacterium
CCCGGAAGGTTGGGCCCTTATGAAGAATTTAGAGGGGGGAGATTTCGAATTAGGGTTCTTGAAGATCGAAAAAGGAGACTTTCCCAGCCAAACAACCTTTATGTACGATGATCAGCCATACGGTGGATCCCGCTCCCTGGAGAAGAGAGCAAAGTATTACTGCACCCGGTTCCTGTTCAACAGCGGGATCGATCTTCGGATTACCAAGCAGGAAAAGTTGTCGCTGAATGGAAGGGAAGCGATTGCCTTATCCATGGAAGGGGAAAATCCCAGCCGGAATGAAAAGACCAAATCCAAGGTCTATCTGTTTAAGAAAGGGAATCGGATTTTTTCCTTCGTCTGCACCCAGTGGCGCCCTTTGAACGGCACTTACAGCCAGGAGCCTTTCGATCATTACGAGGCGTTCGTGCAGAGCTTCAAGTTCCTGAAGAAAGACTTCTACGAGAGCTTCGAAGAGGAGCTGACCAAGGCAGGCATGTAAAAAGAAGTTCCGGGTTGAAGAAGTGCAAGAGCAAATATTTTTATTCCAAGTCCGCCAGGCGTTCAATCCTCATTCCGACCCTGCTTCCTTTGTCTTCTCCGGGGAGAAAGACCGGGAACATGCCCACCCTTTCCGCCGCCACCACATCCTCTTCTTCATCGGCCACATAAACGGCGGCTCCCGGCCTCACCTCCAGCATCCGGCAGATCTCCCGATAGGGGGCGAGTTCGGGTTTCCGCGCCCCCATTTCGGAGGACACCAATACCGCGCGAAATTTCTCCGTGAGCCCCCATTTGGCGAGAAGGCCCCGGGTCCAGCTGCCCACATAGTTGGTCAGCAATCCCAGGGTAAATCTTTGCCCGAGCCGGCCAAGGGTTTGGGCAACATCGGGTTCGAGGGGAACGATGGAAGAAAGCCAGCGGTCTTCCTCTTCCCGGGAATAAGCGGGGGAGAAGCCGAAAGAAGCCCGCAGCTCCTTCCAAAAATGTTCGACGGGGATCTGGCCCAGGGACGCCTTCAGGTAAATCGGGCGCCAGCGAACATAGGCTTCCGCCGGGTCCAGGGGCAGGCCCCAAAAATCCCCCAGCGAACGGGCCGCGGCATTGATGTCCGATGCGATCACCCCGTTGAAATCCAGGACGATCGTGGTAATTTCCGGGGGTAAATTCATCGAGAAATCCAGATCCCTTGGCCGTGCGGCCGGATGATCATTCGGCACTCCCTGGCCATCATAAAACAAGGGGCAGGCACAGAGGCCTGCCCCTGCATTCCGCGTTTCAGAAGCGTTTTCTAGTAACTCGGCTCGCGTTCAAAGACCGCGGCCGCGCCCATTCCGAAACCGATGCACATGGAGACCACGCCGTAACGAGCGTTGCGGCGTTTCATTTCGTGCATCAGGGTGGTCGTCAGCCGGGCCCCGCTGTTGCCCAGGGCATGGCCCAGGGCGATGGCCCCCCCGTTCACGTTCACCTTGTCCATGTTCAGGCCCAGGGTGCGACAGCAGTACAGGGCCTGGGAGGCGAAGGCCTCGTTCAGCTCAAAGAGATCGATCTGGTCTAGGGTCACCCCGGCCAGTTTGAGGGCCTTGGGAATGGCCTCCACCGGCCCGATGCCCATGAGCTCCGGCGGAACTCCGGCCACGGCAAAGGAGCGGAAGGTGGCCATGGGCTGAACCCCCAGGGCCTTGGCTTTTTCCTTGGACAGGATCACTGTGGCTGAAGCTCCGTCATTCAGGGGAGAAGCGTTTCCCGGGGTGACCGAACCCGTGGTGGAAAAAGCCGGCCGCAGCTTGGCCAGCGCCTCCAGGGTGGAGTCTCCCCGCACCCCTTCATCGGTGTCGAAGACGAATTCCCGGAATTTGACCTGGCCGTCTTCGGTCACCTCCTGGGTCTTCACCTGGATGGGCAGGATTTCATCCTTGAACCGGCCGGCCTTGATCGCCGCCGCCGTCTTCTGGTGACTCTTCAGGGCAAAGGCGTCCTGCTCCTCCCGGCTGATGTTGAATTTCCGGGCCACGTTCTCCGCGGTGACCCCCATGGCCGTGTAGCCCTCGGGATAGGTCTCGATGAGCTTGAGGTTGGGTACGGTCTTGTTCCCGCCCATGGGAACCATGGACATGGATTCCACTCCCCCAGCGATGATCACATCGGCAAAGCCGCACATGATGTGCTCGGCGCCGATGGCGATGGCCTGGAGCCCGGAGGAGCAGAAACGATTGACGGTCTGGCCGGGTACGGTGTACGGCAGGCCGGCAATGTAGCAGATTAAGCGAGCGACGTTCAGCCCCTGTTCCGCTTCGGGGAAACTACAACCCATGACCACGTCATCCACTTCCTCTGGTTTCAGCCCGGCGGCCCGGTGCAAAGCTTCCTTCACCACCCATCCTGCCATGTCATCCGGGCGGGTATTGCGCAAGCTCCCCCGGGGAGCACGGCCGACGGCGGTTCGAACTGCAGAAACGATAACAGCTTCTCTCATGGTCCCCTCCTTCTAATTCCTCAGCGGCTTGTTGGTCTTGAGCATATGGGTGATGCGCTCCTGAGTCTTCTTCTCGCCGCAGAGGCTGACAAAGGCTTCCCGCTCAAGGTCCAACATTTGCTGTTCCGTTATCATGGCCCCGGTCAAAACATCTCCCCCGGTGAGGATGTAGGCCAATTTGCCGGCTATGAACTCTTCGTATTCCGTTATGAAACCGCCCTGGCGCATGGTGTTGGCCATATACTTGATGGCCGCCCGTCCGCCGTCTCCCGCCACCGGAATGAGCTTGGGCCGGCGCGGTTTGAACCCTTCCTGAACCATGGCTAAAACGGTCTGCTTGGCGTCGTAAAGCAGATGGTCCCCATTGGCCGTCACTCTATCCGTAGAACGCAGGAAGCCGAGCTTCCTCGCTTCCTCGGCGCTGGTGGAGACCTTGGCCATGGCAATGTTCTCAAAGGCCTTCCGCAAGAAGGGGAGCAGGTCCACGTTGACCCCATCGGGAATGCCCTCGATGCACCGGATATACACCTCTTTATTCCCGGCAGCTCCCGGCAGGAGCCCCACGGCGATCTCCACCTGGCCCATGTAGGTCTCCAAGGCGGCCACGATCCGGTGGCTGGATAAGCAGACTTCGCAACCGCCCCCCAGGGCCATGTTATGGGGGGCAGCCACGATGGGTTTCTCAAAATATTTCATGGCCATCATGGCATCCTGAATGGCTTTGATCGCAGCCTCGATGCCCGCCCAGTTTGACTTGACGATCTCTCCCACGAGCATAAGCAGGTTGGCCCCCACGGAAAATCTTTCCGCGTGGTTGCCGATGACCATGCCGACGAAGTCTTTTTCCACGATCTTTAAAGACTCGTGGATCATCTCGATGATCTCCTGTCCGATGGCGTTCATGTAGGTGTGGAACTCCAGGCAGGCCACGCCATCTCCCATGTCGATCAAGCTGGCGCCGGCATTGGACTTGACCAGCTTCTGGCGTTCCTTAAGGGCGGGCAAAAGGATGATTTCCGGTTTCTCCGCCACCTTCTTGTAACGGCCGGTCTTGAGGTCGAAGAAGTAGAGCCGGCCGTCTTTTTTCTGGTAGAAAGATTTTTTCTTTTTGGCCAGAAGGCTCTTCACCAGCGGCGGTAGGTCTTTACCCTCTTTCTTCATCCGGGCTACCGATTCCTCAACGCCGAGGGCATCCCAGGATTCGAAGGGCCCTGCTTCATAGTTGAAGCCCCACTTTACGGCATTGTCGACATTGTAAATATCATCGGCGATCTCTGGAATCCTCCGGGCCGCATAGAGGAGGGATTCG
>JAOUFX010000471.1 GCA_029857975.1 Deltaproteobacteria bacterium
TCTTCATCAGTGAAAGAAACGTGGGGTCCCCCCCATACCGTAACCGCACCGGGACAGAGTCGCTTCACCATTTGCAGCATCCGTGAGGCCATGGCGAGATTGATCGAAAACGAAGTGATCCCCACAAGCTGGGGATCCGAACGTTGCAGGGTACATTTCAGACGCCTCAGTGGTGAACGGCAGAGTTGTACATCCTCCAAAAAAACCTCGTGCCCGGCTTTTTCCAGCCGAGCGGCCAGGTAGAGCAGCCCGAGGGGCATGGTTAGGCTTTCACATACGGGGTAGGGAGGATTGATGAGCAGAACGCGCATGGAATCTAATTCACCTTGGCAATACCAACCCATTCATTGTCATTGCGAATCCCACCCAGAGAGGGTGAAGCAATCTTTTCTTTTTAATGCGTCCGGATCATAATATATTCCTCTCCTTAGAGTCAATGCTGGAAAAAAAAGGGCATGAATTTTGTAGCTGATTGGTTTAAAATAAACCGGTAGAGAAGAGAGAAGGAGATCTTATGTTGAGATTAACGATTCTTCTAATAGCAACAATTCTTTTTTTCGTACCGATGCCGGCGGATCGTCTTCATGCTTTCAGCCCTACCGGCTGCGAAGGGGATTGTGCCAAGTGCCATTCTCTCGGTAACCAGGACGTTAAAGTGATTCTACAAAGAATGAAAAAACCGCAGGCGGAGATTCTCAAGATTCAATTGAGTCCGATCAAAGGGCTCTGGGAGATATCGGTGGATGATAAGGGGAAAAGAGGCCTGTTTTACGTGGATTTTTCCAAAAAATATCTTCTCCCCGGTCCCATCATCGAGATAAAAAGCGGTTCCAATATAACCTTGGAGCAGTTCAAAAAGTTACAGGAGAGTAAAAAGGTTGATTTTTCCCGGATTCCGTTAACTACCCCCTTAGTCATGGGCAACCGGCTGGCACCTCAAAAGGTGGCTGTGTTTACAGACCCGGATTGTTCTTTCTGCAGGACACTCCATCAGGAGATGGAAAAGGTTGTGCAAGAAAGAAAAGACATGGCCTTTTACCTCATCCTTTTCCCGCTGCCTTTTCACAAGGAGGCCTACTGGAAATCGAAAAGTATCGTGTGCAACCAATCTTTAAAGATGCTGGAAGAGGCCTATGCCCACAAGGAAATTCCTAAAACAGATTGTGATACGAAGGAAATCGATGCCAACATAAAACTGGCTGAATCGCTTGGCATTACCGGAACCCCCACCCTGGTTCTTGCGAATGGAAGGGTACATACGGGAGCTCTCCTCGCCAATCAAATCATTGCCCTCGTCCAGGGGAACCGATAAACGAATTAAAAATAGTGTCGAAGCTGCCGGCGCTCATCGCCCTGGCCGCCGGTCGATGACGCAGGGGTAATCCAAATGCCCAAAGCATCTTACGCGATTTTTTGCCAGAATTACTGCAGTTTCCCGGTAGATATATAGAAAGGATCTTCTTCGTCAATAGTCCGGATGATATCTTTATACAACCGCTTTTTCATCTCCCGGATGATCATTCTTTGCTTATCCAAGGTCTTAGCGAACGCCAGGACCTCATTCATCAGGTCATTGATGTGGCCGGCTTTCATCACAATATGGTGAGCTTCACATTCCTGGGCCGTCAAACGTTTACCCGTGTATTGCATCTCCTCAAACTTGTACATGGGAACAGCCTTTTTGATTACGGCCAGCATCCCGGGAAGAAACGGGACATTAAGGTCTACCTCGGGAAAACAGAAGAAACCGCGGTCAGTCCGCATGAAGCGGAAATCGAAGGCACAGGCCAAAATGGCCCCGCCGGCAAAAGCATGACCGGTAATGGCGGCGATGGTGGGCATGGGATAAAGAAGGACCCTTTTTAAAAGATCATTTAATTGGAATAGAAAGGCTTTAATGGGCTCCCGCGCACCGGATTTTATAAACGGAGCTAACCAGTTCAAATCTATTCCGTTACAAAAAATTTTTTCATCCGTTGCGCGAACAACAAGCGTGCGGGCCTCGGTCTCATTCTCGATGGTATCCAAAACCCCGAGAAAGGCTTCTAAAAATTCAGGGTTGAACCGGTTCTCCCCATCATTCAAGCTGACCACGGCCACTTTTTCATCCAAAATGAATTCTACTTTGGCCATGCGGCAACCTCCCAATTAGTTAAAGTACTTTTGCCCTCTCCCCCGTTTGCGCGGGAGAGGGGAAGGGTGAGGGGGCTTAAATTTAATGGACTCAAATGCCCCAATCATATCATGTAGATTAACGCAGAGCAAAAATTGCTTTACTTCCTTGCGACTCTCAACGGGTAAACGGGGAAGATGTTGTTGAGGTGGCATCAAAATATCCTTGACACCGAACCTTTTTTCATTTAGGTTTTCCATCATCGATCTCGTTCCCGTCTTGATTGAATCAACAAAATAGCCCTAACCTTCTGGAGCTTCTCGTGGAAAAAGATTTTCAGAAGGGGCCGATCTATCGCCTCCGATGGGGGCTTCTTATTGGTAAAAAGGCTTTTCCGGATTACCCGGTTTTTTCCTAAACAGTTTTCCCGGTGGGCAGGACACATTCATCCGCCGTTTCGAAAAGACCATCCTGCTTGGGAAAGGAGAAAATTATGACTGGGGAGAAGTCCTGGTTTAAATCCTATGCGCCCGGCGTGCCCGGCGAGATTGCTTTTGAAAAAGTTACCATGCCCGAAGCCTTAAGGAGATCCGCTCAGAATTTTCCAGATAAAACCGCTCTTCTCTACATGGGGAAAAAGATTTCCTACCTGGAACTCGAAAAGCTTGTAAACCAGTTTGGCCGTGCCCTCATGGAAGTAGGGGTGAGGGAAGGCGATAAGGTGGCCATGTTACTCCCCAACATCCCCCAGATTGTCGTCGCCAATTACGCCACCTTCAGAATCGGGGCCACAGCCGTGATGAATAATCCCCTCTACACCGAGAAAGAACTGGAATACCAGTTCAATGATTCCGATTCCAAAGTTCTGGTAACCCTCGATTTACTTCTTCCCCGGGCCTTACGCCTCCAAGGAAAGACCAAAATTGAGACTATCATTCCCTGCCATATCAATGATTATCTCCCTTTCCCCAAAAAGCAGCTTTTCCCTATCGTTAAAAAAAAGATGCACAGAAATGTTGAACCCCAAAAAAATGTGTATGAGTTCTTGGACCTGATCAAGAAATATTCTGATGCCCCTTTGGAAAATGCGGCTGGCTGGGATGATTTGGCTGCCTTCATCTACACCGGGGGAACAACGGGAGTCAGCAAGGGGGTCATGCTGACCCATGCCAATCTCTCTTCCAACGTCCAGCAATTCTGCACCTGGTTCCCGGACCTTAAAAAGGGAGAAGACAGCTTATTGGCTGTTTTTCCTTTTTTCCATTCCGCCGGGTTTACGGCCATCCAAAATTTCGGGATTTGGATGGCCACTACCGATATTTTGGTGCCTCGCCCGGAGCCCGACGTGATTGTGGAAATGCTCCAGAAATTTAAACCGGCTTATCTCCCTGCTGTTCCCACCATTTTCGTGGGCCTCTTGAACAGTCCGGTATTCCGGAAAATGGACCTTTCTTTTATCAAGGGTTTCTTTTCAGGCGCGGCACCCTTGGCCGCAGACACCCTGCAGCAATTGAAAGAATTGACGGGGGCGACGATGTTAGAAGTATATGGGTTGACGGAGACAAGTCCCATCGCTACCGTTACACCCTGGGGAGGAAAGATCAAACCGGGTACAGTGGGAGTTCCCGTGCCCAACACGGATGTTAAG
>JAOUFX010000472.1 GCA_029857975.1 Deltaproteobacteria bacterium
AGGCACCCACCGGGTAAAAGATTTAGAGGTAAGAGGGATTGCCACGCACCACGATGAAGGACAGGGCTCCCAAAGGGGAGGGAATACCACTTTCTGTTTCACTCTCGACGGTCTTCAGGTATGCCACTTAGGCGATCTTGGACACGTACCCACCGAACAACAAGTTAAACAAATCGGCCCGGTGGACTTACTGTTTATCCCTATCGGGGGCGTTTACACCATAGACCCCTCCCAGGCTACCTTGACGGCTCAGCAATTGCGTCCCCGGGTGATCATCCCCATGCATTTCAAAACTCTCCGCTGCGGTTTTCCCCTCGCCACAGTAGAAGAGTTCACCAAAGGAAAGTCGTCGGTTAAAAATCTTGGGACCAGTGAATTGGAGATCAAGAGAGAAAATCTACCCCCAACATCCGAGATTATCGTTTTGCAGCCAGCCCTTTAAAAGCGGAGGTTTGGTCTGATGAAGCGCAATCACCCCCTGCGGTATCTCCTTTTTTGCCTTTGTACCCTCTCCCTCCCATTGCTTTTTAACTCCCTGAACGCCGATGAAGCGCAGCTGGTCCGGGTGCGTAAAGGGGATACCATCAGCTACCTCTCTTTCAAGGTATACGGAATGTACGATCTCCGCATCGCCGAACTCCTGCGGCGAGAAAACCCTAAGCTTAAAGATATCAACTTAATCTACGCCGGCCAGCAGCTCCGCTTTCCGAAACCTGTGGCCGTGAAAAAATGGTTAAGTGAAAAAACCCTGAAGCCCGGAGAACCAAGCCCGCCACCGATTCCGAAGGAAACCCGCCCAGCCAAAGAGGAGCCCGCCAAGGAAAAGATCCTGCCCGGGATGCAAGTCCGAGCGAATAAAGGAGTTGTCACCTATCTGGATGGGCAAGTGCAAGTGAAAAAAAGCGAGAATCCCCAGTGGTCTCCAGCTCGACCCAACTATATTTTATATGAAAAAGACCAGATCAAGGTTTTGGACAAATCGCGCGCCGAGTTGATTTTAGATAACCAAAGCGTCATGAGGCTTTCGGAAAACACCCTCTTAACCCTCCACAAGCTGGAGGAAGAAAAGGCTTCCCAAAAGGAAACGACCTGGGCGGACCTTTCCTTGGGAAAATTATGGACCCGGGCCGCCAAGTTTTTCAACCCGGGTTCACGCCTGGAAGTAAGAACACCCACCGCCATCGCGGGGGTCCAGGGAACCATATACCAGGTGAGCGTAACCAAGGAGCGGTCTACAAAAATCCAGGTTTTCGAGGGAGCAGTGAATGTTTATAACCCGTTTCCAGCATCCCCACCTCCCCGGGCCGGCCGGGCAACTCGCTTGGGCGAGCCGCAGGAAGTAAAGGGTCCCCAAGAAGTTCCAGGACCGACTGCCGTTTCCCGTGAAGAATGGACCCAGATTGTCTTACGGCAGTTCCAACAGATTACCGTAACCGACCGCGATATCTCCCGGCCCACCTCTTTCGATATCAACCAAGAACGGCAAAGCGAGTGGATTCGATGGAACGAAGAAAGAGACTTGGATTTTCAGCCACCGGCAAGGCTCCGTTGATGGCCGGGGAAACTTTTGTATGAGTCCTACTTTCCGAACCCCAGCGAAGAAAATCAGGATTTTGGATATTCTTCTGGGGCTGGGCCTAACCGTCTTTGTTGCCTTTGTTTTTTTTATCCCTTCTAAATTTTTCGAAACCGCCCATGGTAAGCTTTATGACCTTAGCCTTAAAATTCGGGGCTCCCTCGTTCCTCCCCAAGGGTTGACCATCGTGGCCATCGATGATGCCTCCATTGCCCAGGTGGGCAGGTGGCCCTGGCCCCGGGCCAAAATCGCCGACTTGATCAATCGCTTGTCTGAAGCCGGCGCCAAGATTATCGCCGTGGATATTGTCTTCCTTCCGGGGCAAGGGGAAAAAACCAGCGGGAGCGATCAGCTATTCGGAGAAGCTGCCCGCCGGGCTGGAAATGTTATTTTCCCGTTTTATTTTACGCTGGGAAAATCCAAGGAAGGAGTGAAGAAAAACGTTATCCCCTCTCCGGTTGCTACGGCTTCCTTTTTGCTCTTCGATGACCCCAAGAAATTTACGGACTTCCCCCCGCCAACCGCCAACGAGATTTTTGCCCCCCCTCCGGAAATCTCTCAAGGGGCCAAAGCCCTCGGACACATCAATGTCCTTCCCGATACGGATGGCAAGGTGCGCTGGGATCCATTGATCATCGAGTATGGTGGGCATTACTACCCTTCTTTCAGTTTGCAAGTCGCGGCCACGGCCCTGGGGCTTTCACGAGGGGACATCACCGTTCGCGTAGGCCATTCCATCCGCTTGGGGAAGAAAAAAATTCCAACGAACCCCCAAGGGATGATGCTCCTGAATTATTACGGAGGCAATCAAACCTTCCCCTATTATTCCTTTGCCGATGCCCTGGCGGGAAAAATGCCGGCAGAAGCTTTTAAGGAAAAAATCGTCTTCGTGGGAGTAACCGCTGCCGGGATGTCTGCCGGAACCCATGACCTTATGGCGACTCCCTTCTCTAACCAGTTTCCCGGCGTAGAAAAGCACGCCCATGAAGTCGCTTCCATTCTCCAAAGCCGCTTTATTTCCCGTCCGACCTGGGCTTCTTTCGGGGAGTTTGGGCTGATTTGGGGGATCGGCCTTCTGCTCACTTTTTTGTTACCGAAGGTTCGGCCGACTTATCAGCTGGTCACGAGTCTAATCTCTCTCTTGGCGCTGAGTGGGCTGATGATTGCGGCCATTTTTCAGGGAACGTGGATAAAAATCTTTTTTCCTGGCCTGCTGGTAATCCTCCAGTACATTTCAGTTACGGCTCGCCGGGCTCCCATGGTTCAAAAAGAAGCCACCCTGGCCGCCGATTTAACGGGTATCGTCCATGACCAAGACGAATTGGCCGGGGTAGCCGACCGGGTAACCCGTCCGGAGGCCGCCGGCTCCGTTCAAAAGATCGGCAGGTATGAGATCTTAGGAGAGCTTGGGCATGGGGCGATGGGAGTGGTGTACAAAGGAAGAGATCCGATTATTGATCGCTTGGTGGCCATCAAGACCATTCGTTTCGACCGGTTTTATGAAGAACGAGAAATTCAAAATCTTAAGGAACGGTTTTTTAAAGAAGCCCAAGCTGCCGGACAGCTTATCCATCCCAACATCGTCACGATCTTTGACGTGGGCGAAGATAAAGGACTCTCTTTCATGGCCATGGAATACATCGCAGGGGAGAGTCTCTCCCCATTTACGGCCAGAGACCGCCTCCTGCCCCCGGAAAAAGTTATGACGATAATCATCGAAGCAGCCGAAGCCCTGGATTTTGCCCACCGCCGGGGGATCGTCCATCGCGATGTAAAACCTGCCAATATTATGCTCACCCCCACGGGGCAAGTAAAGGTAATGGACTTCGGCATTGCTAAACTCCCCACTTCCACGCTCACCCAAACAGGGTCCATATTGGGTACTCCTTCTTACATGTCGCCGGAACAGATCAACGGTCTGGACCTTGACGGACGATCTGACCTTTTTTCCCTGGGCAGCGTTTTTTATGAACTTCTCACCGGGACGAAGCCCTTTAAAGGGGAAACGCTCTCTGCTTTATCGAACCAAATTACTCAGGGAACCCCCCCGCCGGCTTCACGGACGAATCCAGACATTCCCCCTTCTTGCGATGAAATCCTTCTCCAAGTTTTGGCCAAAGCACCGCAAAATCGTTTCCAGAGCGGAAAAGATATGGCCGAAGCCTTGAAAAAGATCGTTCA
>JAOUFX010000474.1 GCA_029857975.1 Deltaproteobacteria bacterium
CAGAGAGGCAGGGAAATACTTCGTTTGGCCAAGGAGGCATCTGTTCGTTCCTATGCCAGCGCTTAACTTCTACCGTTGCGGCAAGCTGCGAGATCCCTTTACGCTTTCTTTTAGCGGAAATAAAAGGCAAGATGGCAGCAAGATATTTCCCGCCGCTTGGCCGGCACTCAGCATCTCCCTCCCTCTCTATTGCCCAGCTTTATGAATTTACAACTGAAATGGCAAAGTGAAGGTGGGCAAGGGTAGCATTACTATCTTGGGGGATCAATGAACAAAGGGATGCGCCGCGGAGTTGTATTTGACATACAAAGATATTCCATTCACGACGGCCCGGGGATCCGGACGACTGTTTTTTTTAAAGGGTGCCCCCTGCGCTGCGATTGGTGTCAGAATCCCGAATCTCAGTCGGCGAAGCCCGAAATATTCTTTGACCGAAGCAGATGTTCACGTTGTGGGGAATGTGTGGCGATCTGTCCGGAAAAGGCCAGCAGCTTATCGGGCGAGAGTTTGAGACTCGATAGGAGGATTTGCCGCGGATGCGGGAAATGCGCCGACCTTTGTCCCCATGAAGCCAGAAAATTGGTGGGGAGATATATGACCGTGGATGAAGTTATGCACCCGATTTTAAAGGACATCAAATTTTACGAAAATTCGGGAGGGGGCGTCACGTTGTCGGGGGGAGAACCCACCGCCCAAATTCATTTTGCCTTGGCCCTTCTTCGACGCTGCCAAGAGCTGGGATTGCACACGGCCCTGGAAACTTGTGGCTACGCTTCCTGGACGCAGCTGGAGAAGCTGTTGGCATATACCGATCTCTTTCTGTACGATATTAAGCACCTGCAGGAAGCCAAACATCTGGAGGGCACAGGGAAAAACAACTTCCGGATCATAGATAACGCCATACGGATTGCCAAGGTAAGGCCCATGATCGTCCGGGTGCCCTTGATACCTCATTTCAATGATTCCCCGGAGGAGATCCGGGCGATTGCTCGCTTTGGGCACAAAGAACTGGGTTCGATCGGAGTCGACTTGCTTCCCTATAACCGGTTGGGGGAAGGGAAATATGAACGCCTGGATCGGCGGTGTATCTCGAGGAAAAGCCGGGAGGAAGATTATTTACGGATTCTTGAGGATATTGTACATCAGGAAACCGGGCCAGGAATGAAGTTGCCGCCTGTGGAAGAGATACAACCAGCCTGAGGGAGATGGGAAAGGGGGGACAAATGAAAATATTGGGCATTGTAGGAAGCCCGAGAAAAGGGGGCAATATTGACGATCTGATTGATCGGGTCCTCGAAGGAGCCCAGACCCGGCGAGCCGAGGTAGAAAAGCTTTATCTGCGGGATTTAGAAATCCACCCCTGTCAGGGGGCGTTTTCCTGTGAGGTGGCCCAAAAATGTATCCTCCCGGATGATATGCAAAAGGTTTACCCCAAGCTTTACGAGGCAGCGGGCATTGTGATGGGCACGCCCATCTACCTGGGAAACGTATCCGGGCCCTTATTGAATTTTCTAGATCGCTGTCGGCCTTTCGTCTCCTACCTGGACTCGCTCGGCAAGCCTAACTTGTCTCCCGAGGAAGAAAAAAAACTCCTGGAGGAGAAGGCCTGTTTACAGCTGTGGAGAGGAGAGAAGACCTATGCGGAATTGGGGTCTCGGGTGGAAGAAGCCATGGAGGGAGTCATCAAGACCTATATTGATAAGCATCCATCCTCCCATCCAACGTCAGCCAAGCGTTTAGGAAAAGGGAAAAGAGGGGTGGTGCTCCTTTCTTACCATCAACCCGGGGAGAGTACCTACCAGCGGGTCATCGATTTCTTATTGTTTAATTTAAGGGATCTCTGGGAGGTCAATATCGTAGATATAATCCCTGCCTACCGATTGTTGAAAAGAGGAGATGCCCAAAAGAGAGATGATTTAATGGAACGAGCCTTCCAGGCCGGAATAAAAATTGTAGATGGGAGATAAGCAAGCAGAAGGTTTTTGCCCCAAGCGGCGGGTTTCCCCAAAAAAATAATTGTCTGAGGAGAAGGAAAGTGAGAGGTGATTCGCAGAAACGCTTTAAAGCCATGCCCGAGGTTATCCCCACTCCGGGGGATACGGCGCTGGTTATCATTGATATGCAATATGTGGATGCGCATCCCGATTACGGATTGGTTAAAAAAGCCAAGGAGGCCGGGAATTTTGCCATCATGGAATACCTTCTCGGGCGCCTGCCGATGGTCATCCGCAACATTCAGCGCATGCAAAAGGTTTGCCGAGCAAAGAAGATCGAGGTGATTTTTGTAAAAATTCAATCTTACACCCAGGATGGCCGGGATTTTAGTCCCAGCTACAGGATTAAAGGAATAACCTGCCCCCCCGGCTCCAAGGAAGCGGAGATCCTCGAGGAACTGAAGCCGGTCGGCGACGAGATCGTCCTGAATAAACTTTCTACCAGCGCTTTTACCTCCACGGCGATCGACCAGGTGCTGCGCTATATGGGCATTAAGAAGTTGATGGTGTCGGGGGTCAATACCAACTACTGTATCGAGACCTTCATTCGCGATGCCTATGACCGCGGATATGAAGTTGTGTTATTGGAAGACTGTTGTGCCACGGTGGAGGAAAAATTTCATCGGATGGCCTGCGAGGAGATGGAAGACATCTTCTGTAAGGTCCGCTCCACCGATCAAATGGTTACCGCGATCCAAAAAAATCGTTGAGTCAGGGAAGCCTCAAGAGAAGCAGAAAAATAATTGCCGCAAGGAAAGTATATGAAAAAGGAAAATGAAAATGAAAGAATCGCCAGCACTTCCTGGTTGGCCGAAAATCTTGGGAATCCCTTAATGCGGATTGTGGAAGTGAGTGACATGAAAGATCCCCAATTGTATTTCGGGGGACACATTCCTGGCGCGGTTTATTGGCCTTGGAAGGAATCTTTATGGGATGGCACGATACGCGAATTCGTTTTCCCTAAAGCTTTTTCAGAATTGATGGAAAAAAGCGGCATCGGCCATGAGACAACGGTCGTCTTTTACAGTAATTCCCTCCAATTTGCGAGTTATGCCTCCTGGGTTTGCACCATGCGCGGGCACAACAACTGGATGATCCTGAACGGCAATCGTTCCCTTTGGGTAAAAGAAAACCGCCCCTTCACCGATGAAATCCCTCGACTGCAACCGGGGCATTACCCCATCCGGACTTCCGATGAAAGTAGCAGAATCGGGCGCGAAGGTGTTTTGGCGGGCTTGAATAACCCGGATCGAGTGTTGCTCGATTTGAGGTCTCCGGAAGAGTTTTATGGGGAAAGGGTGATTCCCCAACATTTCCCCGTAGACCACGGGGCGGAGCGCAAGGGCCACATCCCGGGGGCAAAACATCTTTTTTACTCGGAACTCTTGCATGAAGATGAAACCTTTAAACCCCTGGAAAGGCTGCGCGAGGCCTTTTATAAAAGGGGGGCGACTCCGGATAAGGAAATCGTTTTTTATTGTCGCTTAAGCCATCGAGGTACCTGTGGGTGGTTTGTCGCCCGGTTCCTCCTGGGATATAGTCGCACGAAGGTCTATGACGGATCATGGACAGAATGGGGGAGTATCGTAGGCTTTCCCATTGTGAACGAGTCTCTGGCCAATAAAAGAGCCTAATGGATGCATTTGCTTCAGGCTCCCTTTTTGGTTTTGGCCCTTAAGGCCGATAGGACTTTTTCCGGGGTGATGGGGAGTTCCTTGAATCGTACCCCGATGGCATCAAAGATCGCGTTGGCGAT
>JAOUFX010000473.1 GCA_029857975.1 Deltaproteobacteria bacterium
GAAAGAATCATAAAAGGGGAAACCCAGGTTGTGGTGGACATAAACGACAAAACTCTGACCTCAGCCAAAGGGTTTATTCTTCAGGATGGTGACCTGGTAAAAGTATTTCCCATCGTCGATAAGGACATTAACGCCGTTTACCTCGCTGGAAACGTGAAAAGGCCGGGAAAATATGAGTTGAAGCCGGGGATGAGAATTAAGGATTTGATAAAAGATTCCTCTGAGCTCCTCCCGGAAACCTATTTTGAGTATGCCCTGATAAAAAGGGAGCATCCGCCCGGCCGGGAAACCTCTTTAGTCCCCTTCAACCTCGCCAGAGTCTTATTGGATAATGACGCGGCCAACAATGTCGAGTTGGCAGCCCGGGATTATGTATATATCTTTTCCCGCTGGTTCTTCCAGGACAAGCCGTTGGTGACCGTCGAAGGGGAGATAAGGGCCGGAGGCAATTTTGACCTGGCCCTGAATATGAAAATAAAAGACGCCATCCTGAGCGCAGGGGATTTAACCAAAGATGCTTTTCTGCCCAAAGGTGAGATTATTCGGGTGAATAAGAAAAGGGAGTATCAGACCATTTATTTCAATATAGCCAAAGCTATGGCTGAACACCCGGAAGATAATCTGCCCCTGCAGAATGAAGATCGGATCATCATTCACTCTATTTGGGAAGAGCGCTGGAAGGAGATGGTTTCTATCGTGGGTGAGGTGAAGACCCCTTCTGAATTTCTTTTGACGGAATCCATGAAAATCTCTGACTTAGTCTTCAAGGCTAAGGGCCTTACCCGTGATTCTTATCAAGAGGAGGCGGAGTTATACCGGACGGACTGGAGGACAAAAGAGGTAACCCTGCAAAGGTTTAGCCTGAAAAAAGCCCTGGAGGGCGATCCGGATCACAATATTCAGCTCAAAGATTTGGACTGGGTGGTGGTGCACTCCAACCGGGAAAAAATTTATAAAAAAATCGTTTCTGTGGACGGTGATGTAACCATACCCGGGACCTATCAATATGCAGAAGGGATGACCGTCAGAGATCTGGTCTTTGCCGCGGGCAATGTCCTGGAGTCCGCCTACCTCGAAGAGGCGGAGATTTCATCCCAGGTGCTGGAAAGTGCCGGAGGGACAAGAATAGAACACCGCAGTATAAATCTTAAACAGGCTTTGCAGAATGATCCCCGGCATAATCTGCTCTTAAAACCCTATGACCGGCTATACGTGAAGCCAACCCCGGATTGGCGCAAGGAAAATTTCGTAACTTTAACCGGAGAAATAACATTGCCGGGAAGATACATTATCAAAAAAGGAGAAAGGCTATCATCCCTCCTCGCCCGGGCGAAAGGTTTTACCCCTGAAGCATATCTCCCGGCGGCCTTTTTTACCCGCGAATCCGTACGCAAAGTGCAAGAGAAGCGCATCCGGGACTTCATCGAGGAGCAGGAACAGGAGATCATCAAAGAGACCGCCCGGGTTACGGCAGCGGCCCTATCCAAGGAAGAGGCCGAACAGCGCCAAAAGGCCCTAACCCAGAGGAAGGAGCTGGTGAGCCGCTTGAAAGCCGCGCCCGCCACCGGCCGGATTGTGATTAAATTAATGCCGTTGGAAAAACTCAAGGGGTCGGAGTTTGACATAGAGCTGGAAGAAGGCGACACGCTCAACATTCCCATGATCCCTTCCACGGTCATGGTCATGGGCCGGGTTTACAACTCTAATGCGATCCTTTACACCAAAGATAAACCGCTGGAATTTTACCTGAACAAAGTCGGCGGGCCGGCCGAGAATGCCGATGAAAAAAGAATTTACCTGGTAAAGGCCGATGGAACGGTTTTGAGCCGGACCCAGTCGAGCTTCTGGGGATTTCGCTGGGATGCAGAATTCAACCGCTGGTCTGCGGGCGGATTCATGGGCGCCAAAATGGACCCCGGAGATTCCATTTTGGTCCCCGAGAAATACGAGAGGATCTACTGGACCCGGGAGATCAGAGACTGGACCCAGATTCTCTTCCAGATCGCCGTAGCCGCCGGCGTCCTCGCCGCATTATATTAAAAAAGGTCATTTAATATAATACAAACGCACTCCCTCTCCCCCGCGGAGACTATATCACAATTAGAAAAAAAGCCGTCTTTCCCGCGGAAGCGGAAATCCAGAACGAAAAACCGGATTCCGGATCAAGCCCGGAATGACAGAAACTAAACTTCTCTGGTAGTGATATCCAGTGAACGCATGGTCATGAACCACCCTTGCAATACAATCAACGATTCTCATGGTTCATCCGTATCAATTTATGCAACTGATGGGTAAAGCTCCTCTGTCTTTTAATTTTGGGCATTTTAGACACTTTAGCGCACTTTGGGCATTTTTAGTGATCATGTCCGTTGTTTTTCTTGGGGGATTTGGGAGAGGGCGCCTGCGGGGCGTGGGGATTCCCACCGGTTGGTTTCGTTGCGTATCGCTTGGGGTCTTTTTCGAATTCCTGCTTGCACTCATCCGCGTCGAAATAATAGGTTTTGCCGCCGTAGGTGCTTTTTCTTCCCTCTTTTTCCGCCCTCTTCGGGGAAATATCCTGGCCGCAAACCGGGTCCTTGCTGAGAGGGGTGTGCATACCCTGGGCGGCCAGCTCCAGCTTGCTCTCCGAGTCGATGAGGAAGTTCCCCGAGATTACGATCCGCTCGCCTGGTTTCAGCCCCCTGACGATCTCGACCCGGTTGCCCATCCGCCACCCCGTTTCCACTTCCCGGGGTTCGAAATATCCATTCCCCCGGTCCATAAAAACCGTCTTCTGCAGCCCGGAATCGAGAACCGCATCCGCGGGTACGGCAATTGCCGGAGGCAGGGCGACGAGGAGTTCCACATCCACAAACATATCGGGTCTCAAGAGGAACTTAGGGTTATCCACCTCAAGCCGGACCTGCAGGGTGCGGCTGGCGGGATCAAAGCGGGGCGGAACCTGGGCCACCCGACCGGAAAAGGTCCTTTTGAGGTTTGGAGCCCATACCTGTGCGGTCATCCCGGGCTTGAAGAAGGAAGCCTCGCTTTCGTAAGTGGATACCAGGATCCAGACCTTGGAAAGGTCGGCGATCCGGTAGAGCTCGGTCCCTTTTTGGAAGCGCTCGTCCGCAGAGAGGTTTCGGCTCAGAATGAATCCCGCAGCCGGGGCGCGGATCTCGACCTGGTCTCCTTCCTTCCGGGTTCGCAAAATTTCATCTAACTGGTACTCGGTCATCCCGAGGTTCCGGAGGGCATTCCGATAATTTTCGATATTCGCATCGGCACTCTCGACCTGCTGCCGGGTATCCCTGCCGATCTTTGGCAATCCCAGCGCCCGGAGACCATAGATAAGGGTCCTCATCGCCGTATAGACCTCGGGGGCGTAGAAGGTGGCCAACAGCTCGTCCTTTTGGACCAAGCTGTCGGAGGTAAAGGGAAAGATCTTTTTGACCCACCCGTCGATTGCGGCATTGATGCGGTAGACGCGGGTCTCGTCGGGAGCAACCCGGCCTAACACGCGAAGGGCGGATTTCCAGGATCCCTTCTCCGCAGTCGCTACCTGAACACCGATTAACTGCTGTTTCTCCGTGTTTATGTTTACGGTGCCCGGCGGGAAGGAAGAGGGGTCAGGGACAGGATCAACTTTCTCGTCGGCGTTAACCGCAGGTGATGTTACCCTTGAACGATCGGTCTTCAATTCTTCTCGTCGGCTAAACCAGGAACCGGCCAGAAAGGACCCCGGAAGGAGTAAAAGAAGAAAGAAAGCGT
>JAOUFX010000475.1 GCA_029857975.1 Deltaproteobacteria bacterium
AACTCTATACAGATTCCGCAACCTTTGCAGTATTTTTCTTCTATGTATAATTTGGGCATGGTGTTTCCAGTCTTCCAAAAAAGTAATTTAGTTCGGAGTTCGTAGTTCGGAGTATAGAGCTTTGTAATGTAATATGGCTTCGAACTCCAAACTCATATCTCCGAACTCATTACTCCGAACTTTTTTATTCTTTGAACTGGTCGATGATTTTCTGGTAAGATTCCAGCCACTCGGGCTGATCCGTGTCCATGAAATCTCCCACCCAAAACTGCCCCTTGGGCAGCGATTCTTTTTCTTTCTTCTCGGAATAGCGCTTGGCTTGCGATCTGAACTTCTTCAACATTTTAGCCGGTTCTTCTTTCCAATGGGTGGGGCATTGGACCATGATTTCGATGAAGGCCAGCCCTTTCTTACGAATTCCTTTTTCAATGGCCTGAATGCACTGTTGGGGATGGGCTGTAGTCCACCGGGCCACATACGTTGCCCCGGCAGCGATGGCCAATTCACAGAGATCAAAAGCATTTTCTACATTCCCATAAGGGGAAGTCGTTGAAGGAATTCCTCGCAGAGTTGTTGGGGCCGCTTGCCCGCCGGTCATCCCATAGAGGCCATTATTCATGCAGATGAGGGTCATATCCAAATTGCGGCGGCAGACCTGAATGAAATGGTTGCCACCGATAGCCGCTGCATCCCCATCCCCGGTAAAGACGATACCTTTCAATTCGGGCCGGGCCAGCAGGGCCCCTGTGGCAACTGCCGGGGCTCGGCCGTGAAGTGACCATATGGAATCAAAATTTAAATAATGGGAAGTCAAACGCGCCGAACAACCAACCCCGGAGGCGAAAAAGAAACGGTCGGGAGATACGGCATCTTTCTGCACGATTCGATCTACCGCATTCAGGGTATAGTTCAGCACCTGGCCAATACCGCATCCAGGGCAAAAAATCGTGGGGAACCGGTCGCCATACATGCCGGTCTCCCTTAAATATTTCAGCATCGGATGTTTCATGGGCACCTCGAAAAAAGAGTTCGGAGTAATTTAGTTCGTAGTTCGGAGTATTTTTTTCGTTTACTCCGAACTCCCGGCTCCGAACTAAATTACTTCTTTTATTTTTCCGATGATCAAATCCGGCGAATGCAGCTGGCCCAAGCAGGGGATAGAGACGAAACTCCTCGCTCGGTCTCGCAGCGCCTCCCTCAGGGGGTGGATCATATATCCCAAATTCATTTCCGGGAAGAAGATATTCTCCATCTGGCCGACCATGGAGCGGATCTTACCGTCGGGAAAGGGCCAGAGGGTCTTCAGGCGGAGAAAACCCAGGTCCGTCCTTCCTTTCCCCCGGAGTTCCTGGACCGCCTCCAAGGCCGAACGAGTGGTCGTACCATAAGCCACAACGAGATTCCTACAACCTTCCAAGAAAAGCCCTTCGACCTGGGCGATCTCATCCGCCTGTTCCTCGATCTTCCGGTATATCCGGCTCACACAGGCCATGTGCATCTCCGGGGTGTACCTGGTCACGTTTCCATCCGGATGGTGTACTAAGCCCACCACGTTAATTCGGTAACCATCGCCCCAGGCCGGCATGGGTGGCACCTTTCCTTCATATGGTTCATAAGGGAGAAACTTTTCCGGGGGGAGTCCCAGATGCTGGGGTTTGATCCGGTTGATAACCTTAACCTCCTCCCTGGCGGGGACGGTCAACCTCTCCCGCATGTGGGCCACTGTTTCGTCGGCCAGTAAAATCACGGGTACGCGCCATTCCTCTGCGTAGTTAAAGGCCTGGATGGTAAAATCAAACATCTCCTGTACCGACGACGGCGCCAGGGCGATGAGAGCTCCACCGCCATGGTGGCCCCACCTGGCCTGCATTACGTCTTCCTGGGAAGAAGTAATATATCCCTGTCCCGGCCCCGGCCGCTGGACATTGACGATGAGAAATGGAGTCTCGGACATGATGGCATAGGAGACCGCCTCCATCATGAGGGAAAAACCCGGCCCGGAAGTAGCCGTCATGGCCTTGACCCCGGCCCAGGATGCCCCGATGAGGGAGCAAGCCGATGAAATTTCATCTTCCATCTGGATGAACCGGCCCCCCACCTGGGGCAACCGTTCCGCAGCTTTTTCCATAATTTCTGAAGCGGGGGTGATGGGATAACCGGCGTAATACCGGCAGCCGGCGAAGATCGCCCCTTCCACGCAGGCATCGCTGCCGAAAAGATAATAGTCTCCCGGGGGGAGGGGTCCACGCAAGACCTTTTTGGCCTCCTCTTCGGTAAGAAGGGGCTCAAAGGCCGTATGATCATTAACGGACATATTCGATCCCTTTCTGAAAAGCCTCGAGGTTTTGCGCCAGAGTCTTGGGGGGGACGGATTCCTCGATCGCTCTCTCCAGGGCCTGGGGAGAGACGGCCCCGGTCAACTGACAAAGGGCTCCGAGCGCCACCATGTTTTGAAATCTCTTATTGCCGGCTTTAAGAGCGATCTCGGCAGTGGGGATTTTGACCACCTGGATGTCTGAACGGGGAACTTCCTTTAAGACCGTAAGCGGGTCGATAATCAAAAAACCACCGGGTTTGAGGTCTTTAAGGTAAACGTCCAGAGCGGTTTGGGATAGAGCTACCAAGACATCGGCGGAGCGAACTTTCGGGTAATGAATCTCTCCGTCGGATAATACAATTTCCGATTTGCAGGCCCCACCTCGCGACTCAGGCCCGTAGGATTGGGTTTGTACAGCGTTCTTTTTATCGTGGAGAACAGCGGCCACTCCCAGGATTTTGCCGATGGTTACAACCCCCTGGCCGCCGAATCCGGCGATACGAATCTCATACCTTTTCATTCTTATTTCCTTTTCTATTCAGGGCCTTATCAAAATCTAACCTATCCTTTAAGGGACCTGGCCCTTTCATCCGCCTCGAGCATGGCCTGGTATAGTGTTTTCTCATCAATGGGAAAAGGCATATTGTGTGCAGAGCTCCCTGGGGCACAGGTGCGCTTTAGCCCTTCCCAGAAGAGGGGGTCTTCGGCGTTGGTAAGCCCGATTTCCTTCAGGGTTAAGGGGAGTCCCAGTTGAGAGTAGAAAGGGAGAATAACTTTCAATTCATTTTCATTCTTTTCCAGGCAAAGCTGCACGATGGTGCCATAGGCCACCATTTCTCCGTGGAGATTTTGATGGATCTGCGGGAGAACCGTAAGCCCGTAAAGGAGAGCATGGGCCACGGCAATGCGAAACTTAGAACCTCCCAGACCCCCAATAATGGCAGTCAAAAGAATGTCGGCTTCCACGACCCTTTCCACGGCGTTGGAATTCCTCTGCGCCTCAACATCCCTTTTGACTTCCAACCCCAATGAAAAAACAGTCTCTTTGACCTGAGTGGATAAGGTCATAGCGGCCTGGGTAGCTGCATCGTGTTGCCGGGCTTGGTCATAACCCGGCTTTCCTTCATACCATTTAGCCAGGGCATCCCCCATGCCCGCCGCCAATAGACGTTTGGGAGCCCGGGACAATATGGCAGAATCAACCAATACTAAGTCGGCACCTTTGCCATTCACCGTTGCTTGTCTTACTCCTTTTTCGTAGACCACAGCTACGGCGGAGGCTGCCGAGCAAGTAGCCGCGCTGGTGGGAATGGTCACCAAAGGAACTTTCATCCGATCCGCGACCATGCGAGAAGTGTCAATGGCTTTGCCCCCTCCTGTTCCTACGATAAAATCTAAATTTTGTTGGCGGGCAATGGCCTCTACTCGGGAA
>JAOUFX010000476.1 GCA_029857975.1 Deltaproteobacteria bacterium
TTGCCTCATCCAAGCGTGGTAGTCGAAGATGAAAAAATCCTGCAGCAGATCATCCGCTCGGCTTTTACCTATCGGAGAAAAACCCTTGTCAATGCTTTGCGATTGGGAGGATTTTCCCACCTTCCCGCGAAAAAGATTCGTGAGGCTTTGCAATCGATTAGGATAGCCCCGGAATCAAGGGGGGAAGCGCTCTCCCTGGAGCAATTTTCCCACCTATCCAGGACGCTCGCGGCGCTGGCAATCAATTAAGGTGGGCTTCGTTCCAGTATCCTCTCCAATTTTATTTAAAAATTTGGCAAGGGGCAAGAGAGATGGCTTTTATTTCCTCCCATTGGCGGGCTCTGGGCATGAGCAAGAGAAAAATATTGTATCTTTCCTTGCTGGCTTTTGGAGTTGGGGCGATTATTTTTAGGGCCGACCTTCAGCGGTCCTTTCTGAACCTCCTGGTTGTAAGTGAACTTTTAAACTTCGAACAACAGGGATGGTTAGGTAAATGGTCTTCCACGCCCAAAGTTATGGAAATCTCCTACCCCGGACCGAGGGGGACTGTAAAGGCTGATCTTTTCCTTCCCCGAGGAAACGGCAAGGGGTCGGGAATCCTGCTCAATCATGGCGTGATCGATACTGGCAAAGATGACCCCCGCCTGAAACGTTTTGCTGAGATTCTTTGCCGGTCCGGTTTTGTAGTCTTCATCCCTGATTTTAAAGGGATGCGCTCTTTCCGTATTGGACCATCAGACATCGACGAGGTGCAAACGGCGTTTAATTATTTCACTTCCTTGAACAATTATGTCTTACCGCAATCCTGCGGTCTCTTTGGTTTCAGCTATGGAGCCGGGCCAACGATCCTCGCGGCCTCTCGTCCCGCAATGCGCCATAAGGTACGCTTCATTATTGCTTTCGGTGCCTATTATGATTTGAAGAACGTTCTTTCTTTTATCGCCTCCGGCAATTTTGAATTCGAGGGGAAGCGCTATTTCCGGCGACCCCAAGAATATGGCAAATGGGTCTTTTTAGCCAATAATCTTGATCTCGTTGTTTCGCCGGAAGATCGATCGATCCTGCAAAGTATTCTTCAGGTCAAGCTACGAGATGAGAAAGCACCGATTGAACATTTCTTACCCCTCTTAGGGAAGGAAGGAAAAAATATCCTGGCGCTTCTATCTCATGCTGACCCCAGCCAGACGGATATTTTGATTAGAAACCTCCCGCCGGCAATTCAAACCCGAATCGAGAGCCTTTCCGTTGCCCCTGTTATGGACAGATTACACGCGGATTTGATCCTGGCCCACGGAAAAGACGACGATATGATACCCTTTACGGAAACGTTACGTCTCGCGCGGGCCGTCCCCGATTCCCGCCGGGTATACGTACAAATCTTACACAGCTATTCCCATGTGGACCCGGAACACCGGGCCATGACCGTAAAAAACTTAATAAATTTTTATCTCCCCGAGGGCTGGAAACTATTTGGCCTCGTGAATCAACTGATGAAATACCGTCAAGCCCCTTCTTGAATTTCAGATTGCGGAATGCGGAATTTGGAGGCCAAAGATCTAAAAAAGACGATTCACCACAGAAGGCGCAGCGCGGCAGTGCCGCAACCCAAAATTTAATGGACGCAGATTAACGCAGATAAACACAGATAAAATTAAAATATACTTAATAAAATTTTCAGAAATTGAACGTTAGTTGTACAGAGAAAATATTGAGCTTATTTTGTTTTTTAAATATGAATTTATTCTCTGAGATCTCTGTGGTGAAAAAAAATCGCTCAATTTAGGAAAGAATATCATTTTAGGAAATGAAATTTAATCTTGGGGTTGCCATGAAGAAAATGAGCAAATTGCACCTTCATCTCAGAAAACGGCTCGAACAAACCCTTCTTAAATACCAGATGCTTGCAGAAGGAGACCGGGTTTTAGTGGGTGTTTCCGGCGGGGCAGATAGCCTGACGCTGCTGAAGCTTTTAACCGGTCCTCTCCTTTTCGTTCCCAGGCCCGAATTAATCCTCGCCGTCTATGTGGACATGGGATTCGAAGGATCCAACGCGCCTCCGGCACTACATCTGGAAAGATACTTCCAAGAAGAAGGGTACCAGTACCAAATCCGAAAAACGAATTTCGGCCCCCTCGCTCACAGCGAATACAACCGCAAAGCCAGCCCCTGCTTCCTCTGTTCACGGCTTCGCCGCAAGCAGCTTTTCGAAATGGCCCGGGAATACCGGTGCAATAAGGTTGCCCTTGCCCACAATAAAGACGACGTGATCGAGACTCTTCTCCTGAATATCTTCTTCGCCCGCGAGATCAGCACCATGCTTCCCTACCAGTCGTTCTTCAAGGGAGACTTCTATCTCATGCGGCCTCTGGCCTACATCGAAGAAGCCTTGCTGAAACGGTTTGCTCTTGAGGCGGATCTTCCCGTGGTGGAAAACCCCTGTCCGAGCGCCAAAAATACCAAACGGCAATACATAAAGGACCTTCTTAAGAATTTAGAGAAAGATCACCGGGGTTTAAAAGAGAACATTTTTAAATCTATGAAGCATGTGAAGCCGGATTATCTATTGAAAAATTAGCTCATAACTCAGGGATCATTGCGCATGGATTTTAAATATCAGATTTAGGCTACGAGCTATCCGCGAATCGCTGACCGCTTCTTTCATATTGACATCCGCGGCAAAATCGTTAATATAAAAATATCAATTTTCATTTCATCCCGTGGCGGTGTAGCTCAGCTGGTTAGAGCATGCGGCTCATATCCGCAGTGTCCGGGGTTCAAGTCCCTGCACCGCCACCATTTTATCCAATAAAATCAATTACTTCTAAATTAAATCTTGCCAATTTGTAACCTATTGGTAACCACTTTCGATAAATTTCGGCTACCTTGAATGCAGAGAAGAGAGAAGCATCTGATTAGGCCATGGGCAGGATTTTAGGGGAAGGGTAGGGTGGATATAGGGTAGAACTGAACCATGCACCTGGAAGGAAGGGCAGGGTCGCCAATAGGATTTCCCGTGGGGTAGGTGGGTATAGGGTAAGGGGTAAAGTCTTGAATTTGGGGCTTGGGTGATGCTCAGGGAAGGGCTAAATTCTTGCTTGTTGACTTCCCGCCCATTCTGGTATTATCCCCTTAGAAATACGCTCTCCAATCGCCTTGCTCGGGAGGGAGATTATGGTAAGGAGATTTTGAAACCCCATTTCTCTAAAGAGAGGTGGGGTTTTTTTAATGACTTCTTCCTGAAAGTAACGATTGAAATATTCTACTAAAGATTGTAGATTAATAACCAATAATTAACTAACTAATTTTATGGAATGCTTTTTATTATAGGAGTTTAAGGTGAAAGATGCTGATAAGACAAAAAGTGAATTATTAAAAGAGCTTAAAGAGTTACGACAACGGATCGAGAGTTTAGAGATATCAAAAATTGCCCACAAATGGGCAGAAGAGGCAAATCAGGCTGCCCACCGCTTTTTGATAATAGCGAACAGTCACACAGAAATGGAGCCTCTCCTTCAAAAATTTATAATAGAACTAAAGAAATTAACCGGATGTGCTGCTGTAGGAATACGCCTATTAGATGAGAGAGGCAATATTCCCTACAAGGCTTATAAAGGTTTCAGTCAGAGATTCTATGAATGGGAAAGCCCTTTATCTATCAAGTCTGACCAATGCATGTGTACCAATGTCATCAAGGGAACGACTAATCCTAAGTTACCCTTTTATACGCAAGGCGGCTCT
>JAOUFX010000477.1 GCA_029857975.1 Deltaproteobacteria bacterium
TCAAGAAGCCATCGAACAGGCCCGGGAGAATGCTATGCTGAACGGCCTGGCCAACGCTGAATTTCGCAGGGAAAATGTTTTTGCTTTTCTCAAAGCCGAGGCGGAGGCCGGCCGGCATTACGATGGAATTATCCTCGATCCCCCTGCTTTTGCCAAGAGTAAGGAAAATGTTGGCGGCGCTTCCCGGGGATACAAAGAACTCAACCTTAGGGCGATTCGCCTCCTGAACCCCGGAGGAATTCTGGTTACTTCTTCTTGCTCTTACAATTTTTCAGAATCAAGATTTCTGGAAATCCTGCGAGAATGTGAAAGGGATTCGGGGGCAACCTTAAGGATTATTGGAAAACGCGGGCAGAGCGCCGATCATCCGGTCCTGCTCTCTTTCCCTGAAAGTTCCTATCTCAAATGCCTGTTTTTAGAAAAAACTCCATAACCATCCCGGTGTCGTATCTTAAAAATAAATGGCCTCATTCATTCAGGCTTCTTGACTGTTATCCCCCCGTGAGGCTTTAACCCTGGATGATCTCCGACTCCTGTGTTATTATTTTTTTAATAGCGGGGAACAAGCCTTCTGGGGAGCAATTCGAAAGTGTCATTCAGCCGGGAGGATTTCTGGTTATGAATTTTTCTCTGCTTGAGCGGGACGCATAAGGCCAACCCCCTGATTCCAGCTCAGGGTTGCCAACGTCCCGGCAACGTTTTGCTTCAGAGGGATCACCAAAGTCTGTCAATCTGATATCGGCTTTGCCCTTGTCAGACAATATCCTTACCAAGGAGGAATCAGAGCGTGAAAACTTACAAAATCATCCCCTTACCTCTGTGTACCATTGAACTGGATATGGCTGTTCTCACGTATCGATTTAACTACGGGAAAAAGATCCAGGTCCCGGTCGTATCCTGGTATATAGAAGGAGCGGATAAGCGGATTCTGGTGGATACCTCTGCGAATGCTAAGCTGGCCACCGAGTTTCGGGGACTCCCGGCCGAAGAGATCATGTCCTTTGAAAACGCCCTGGGCGGTCTGGGAGTGAAACCAGAGGACATCGACATCGTTATACAGACGCACTTGCAGTGGGATCATTGTGCCAATACTTACAAATGTAAAAATGCCAGGGTGCTGGTACAGGAAGAAGAATTAAGATTTGCCTTTGCCCCCCACCCCATCCTGGCTCCGACCTATGAAAAGAGCCTTTTCAAAGGCCTGAATTTTGTAGTTGTGAAGGGCAGCTACGAGGTTGCTCCCGGAATTGAGCTCCTCTTCACCCCAGGCCACACTCCGGGGTGCCAATCCGTTGTGGTCAATACTGCTCACGGTAAAGCAGTGATTACGGGCTTTTGTTGCCTCAAGGACAATTTCGGACCGCCGGCGGACGCTCCGGAGAAGCTGAAAGAGGTCACACCCGTCATAAGCCCAGGAATCCATATAAATGCCCAAGACGGGTTCGAGAGTATGCTCCTGGTGAAGGGGATAGCGGATATCCCCATTCCTTGTCATGATCCCGGTTATTTGAAGATCAAGAGCATACCTTAAAGATATAAGGTAGAAGAAAAAGGAGCTCTTTAATCCAGATTATTCAGTGGTTGAATGAAGAAACTTTTTTACATTCGACGGAATCACGCCTTGATCTAAATGACCAGAATAAAAATTCCTATTACGGTACTGATGACTCCCAAGATTTTCTGTTTGTCCATGCTGGCGGAGAACAACGGAATGGCGAGAAAGGTAAGGAACAGAACATTCGTGTTTCTTATCGCTTCATGGTACCCTGGATTGGGGGCAAGTTCGATCCCTTTCACATTCAACAAATTAACCGCAAAGGCAAAAAAAGCGCAGGAGAAGACAACCGGCAAGAAAAACCTCAGTTTGGTTTTATCCTGGAAATAACTTCTTAAATTCTTGCGACAAATGAAGGTGAAAAAAAAGAAATTGACAATGTATATACAAAGACAGATTTCCGGCGGCGAAAACCCGAGCAGGGTTGCTTTCTTCATGCCAAATACCGTCAGGGTATAACCCGCCAAAGCGATGAAGGCCAGAGGAACCCAATAATTCTTTTGGGCTGTAGGCCTGATTCTTTTCTCTTCGGAAGAAGCTTTCCTCTGGATTACAAGGGCTATGATCCCGGCGAGGATCAGAAAGATTCCCACCAGCTTTATGGCGTGAAATTGGCTGTGAAAGAGAACCACCGAAAAAAAGGTCACCGGGAGAATGCTGGAATTCCTTATGGAAGTTGAAAAGCCAGGATTCGGCGCCCTCTTGATTGCTTCAAAGTCGGCCCAATGGCCGATGGAAGAGAAGATGCCCGCAAATGTCCCGGCTGCCAGGAAACTGATAAACTTCTCTGAACTCAAGATCCTGGAGAGGGAGGGAGCTGTTGCTCCCAAAAAACCCAGTAAGGCGAATCCGATCATAAAAAGGAGGATCTGTCTGGGGGCGAATCCCTTTTCGGTCAGCCATCTGATACCAAGATATAATCCCACAAATAAAATTGATGACAGAATCGAATAGACAAACCAGGGCATTTTCGCTCCTTTTTTTTACTCTCCTTAAAATCCGCCCCCCCACCGCCCCAATATAATTAAACTCCTTCAGCCGCCAAAGATTTTCACCTTTCAATCCCCTAACAAATCACATAATGAAATGCCCCCGGAGCATCAACATCCCACCCGATTTTCCTTTTTCATTTCCTTGGTCAATAATAATTTGTCTTTGAACCAACGTGCCCCTTTTTCCTGCAACAATGTCCCGGCGTAATAAAGAGGGAAGAAAACGGAAGCTTTCCCGATCACCTGGATTCCCCCATTTTTATAGGATACCCTCCATATTCCAGGGCGGCTTCATAGAGGGCGCAGATATTTTCCGGCTTTACCTCCGGGCGCAGGTTTTGAACCGCTGCCAGGACAAAGCCGCCATCGGGGGCCAGGTCTTCTATGCGCCGGCGAACTTCTGCCTTAACTTCTTCCGGCGTCCCGAAGGGGAGAACTTGCTGGGTATCAATCCCTCCCCAGAAGGTCAAATGGCGGCCATACCGAGCCTTGAGCCTCTTGGTATCTTCCATTCCCTTGGCGGAGACCTGGACCGGATTAATGGCGTCAATTCCCAGGTCGATCAAATCCGGAAGTAGGGGTTCCACGCCCCCGCAGCAATGGTAGAGGACTTTGGCTTCCCCGAATTCCTCTTTCAGGACCCGCATGATCCACCGGTGGCGGGGTTTGAAGAGCTTGCGGTACATGTCCGGAGAGTAGGTAAGCCCACCCTGATGGGAGAGATCATCGCCGATCATGACCACGTCGAAATACGGGTCGACTTCCTCCAAGAGATGGCGAGCCATTTCCAACTGGATTTCCAGAATCTTGTCCATCAGGTATTCGAGCAGTTCCGTGTTGAGCACGGTATCCATCATGAATTGCTGCAGCCCCCGCATCCACTGGGTATGGGTCATAACCGTGAGCGGGCTATTTAATACCACCCCGAAACCTTCTTGCTGATACTGCCGGGCAATTTCTTTGAGGCCTCGAAACCGAGAAGGGTCAGAGGGGTCTGGCCAGGCGTACTTTTCAATCTCGCCCTTGGACGTTACTCGATGAAGCGGAGCTTCCGCCTCTACGATAAAATGGGTCTGAGCCTCCTCATGCATCTGGTAAACAATCCCCCATTCATCCACGATCCTTCCTTCGGGTGTGGCCTGCAATTCAAAGCTCGCAGGCGGGTTGGCGGTCACCATCTTCACATC
>JAOUFX010000478.1 GCA_029857975.1 Deltaproteobacteria bacterium
CCAAATGGCTGCGGGACGTGGAAGCCAGCAGGCGGTCAGTTTAAAAAAATTGAGGCAAACCTGATAAAAAGGCTTACTCTGCAATGCGGGGTAAGCCTTTTTTATCACCCCCTCCCAGCCCTCCCCCCTCGGAGGGGGAGGGCTGGGAGGGGGGCCACATTCCGCAATCCGAGGTTTCTTCCTGGACTTTGCTGAGAGAAGTGACGTAAAATAACCATAAAAAATATTGGACGCAGATTTTCACAGATCCTCCCCAAAAACGCCATGCGCATAGCGCTAAGCGCTTAGCGGTTTTTCCTGTTCATCTGCGTCCCCAAAGGATATTACCTTATGGAAGAACATTTATTGAAACTCCACCGGCAAAAGGAAAAAATGCCCAATTACCGTGAAGTTTTGGAGTTGGCCGAGAGACTTATAACCTTGAAGCAGCAAACGAAGAAGCAATGGGCTTTTTTACCGAGCTCCATGGATCCCATTAAACTGCGAATCCATATTCAGGAGGGATTTCCTTACTTGCGGCCCGACGAAATCCCCCTGAATCCAGCTCAAATTCAGGGATATTTTAAATCCCTTTTGGAAATTCTGCAGGAACAAAATCCCAAAAAATACGAGGCCTTAAGAAACTCCATCACCGCCAAGGGTTTTGAGCTTGCCCCCTTTTTAAAGCGTTTTCTGGAAGACCGCCTGACCGAAGATCGCCTTGGGAAAGAAATGGGCAAAGAAGGAAGCCTGTTGTTTTTTTTCGTTCTCCAATCCCTTAAACCGGCCTTCGAAATTCATGCGGAATACTGGCGGAAGGAGCAGAAAGAATTTTCCTGGGCTCATGGGTATTGCCCCTTTTGCGGCGGATATCCGGGCATGGGGGAAATCCGGGAAGAGGGAAAACGGATCCTTCATTGCCCGCTCTGCGCCACGGAATGGGATTTTCCCCGCCTGCAATGCCCGTACTGCCTGAATGAGGACCAGGAGAAACTCACCTATTTTCAGGTGGAAGGAGAAGCGGGTTATCGAGTAGACATTTGTCTATTGTGCCGGCGTTATCTCAAGACCGTTGATGTCCGGGAAAGGGCAGAGGACCTGAATTGGGAAGTTGAAGATTACCTGACCCTGCACTTGGACCATTTGGCCCAAGAAGAAGGGTATACACGCCCCGAAGGACTTTTTGTGGATGTAAGGTAAATATATTGCGGAATTCGGGATGCGCAATGAAAGTTCGGAGCAATTTAGTTCGGAGTTCGGAGTGGTAAACTCCAGGGAGATTTTTTTTGACGCTGAACTCTTATTTGTAGGGGGAATTTTTGAAGATCTCTGTCGTTAAAAATATCATGGAAGCCAACCAGCGGATCGCTGAAGAAAACCGTCGGCGATTCTCTGAGAAGAAGCTGCTGGTCATCAACCTTATGAGTTCTCCCGGAGCCGGCAAGACTTCTCTTCTGGAGAAGACCATCCAATCGATGAAAGCGGATTTCCGCGTCGGGGTGGTAGAAGGGGATATCCAGTCTACCTATGATGCTGAACGGATCGGTCAGACCGGAGTCCCGGTGGTTCAGATCAACACCGGAGGAGCCTGCCATCTGGACAGCAATATGGTCCAGGAAGCCCTGAAAGGTTTAGACCTTGCCCACCTGGACCTTCTTTTTATCGAGAACGTGGGTAACCTCGTCTGTCCGGCTGAGTTCAAACTGGGAGAGGATTTCAAGGCCATGATCCTGAGCGTAACCGAGGGGGATGACAAACCTTTAAAATACCCCCTGATGTTCCATGAGTCCAGCGTCCTGCTGATCAACAAAATAGACCTTCTGCCTTTTTGCGATTGTGATCCGGACCTGATTGAAGAAAGAGCCTTGAAGATCAACCCCCAACTGACCATTTTTCGGGTTTCTTGCCGTACCGGAGAGGGCTTGGATTGCTGGGCAGACTGGTTAAGAAACCAGGTCAAGCAACGGAAGTAAAAGAGTTAGAGGGCTCAAGGGGTGTACTTTCCGCTCCACATTTCCGCCAGGAATTCTTTAAAAGGAAGGACAGTCACATTTTCGAATTTTCGCCGGCGCGACTCAAGACTCACGCAAAGGTATCGCTTTAGACGTTTTTCCTCAGCGAGCGCCCGGAGGGATTTAATATCCTGGGGGGATACATTTTCTTTGGCCTTGACTTCCACCGCCGTATGATCCCCGATAATAAAATCTACCTCAAACCCCGAAGTTGACCGCCAATAGCTGAGGGGCTCTCCAGACACGTAATCCTTGTAACTGCAGAGCTCATGCATAAGGTAGGTCTCGAAGGCTTCTCCGAATTCGGGCGTGCCGGGGCGGAATTCCCTGCCCTGGAGAGCGGCAAGCACACCCACATCAAAAAAGTAATACTTCGAAGAGGCCAAAGGCTTTCTTTTCTTGGTTTTTCGCCACGGAGGAAGCTCATAGAGCACCAGCGTATCTTTGAGGATTTCAAAATATTCATAGACCGTCGTGCGCGCCACTTGCGCGTCATTGGCTACGTTGGTGAAGTTGACAATGGTGCCGTTGCAGAAAGCGGCCACTCTCAAGAAGCGACTGAAGGCGGGGATGTTACGAGTCACCCCTTCGGCCACAATTTCTTGCTGCAGATATAACCCGGCATAGGCTTGAAGGTCGGCGACAGGGTCATCGGAGAAGTAGATGGAAGGAAGCAGCCCTCGTTCTATAGCCCGGTGTAAGTCAAATCGACCTTCCAACTCTTGGTAGGTGAGCGGATGGAGGTATTTCGTTCGGGCGCGTCCACCTAAAAGATTGAGCCCCCCGCGACGAAGCTTCCGGGCACTGGAGCCGGTCAACAGGAAACGGACGCCGCGGATTTCAATGAGCCGGTGCACTTCGTTCAGCAGGGCGGGTAGGCGTTGAATTTCATCGAGTACGACTATCCGATCTTCTGGACTGAGTTCCTGGGCCAAACGCCCGGGATTCTGACTCAGAGCCAGATAAACTGAATTATCGAGGAGATCATAAACCCTTACATTTTTCAGAGTATGGCGAATCAGGGAAGTCTTACCCGTCTGTCGGGGCCCAAGAAGAAAATGGGACTTTTTCCCCAACAGAGCGGGTAGATCCACCCTCCGCTCAACCCAATGCCCGCTATTGGCCATTCGTTTTTTTGACATATTAATTGTCATATATCATGCCAAATGACGAAATAGTTGTCAATAATTATTTTGGACCGGTCCTGTTTGATGATCTTGTAAAAAGTCAGAAAAGCCGTCATTCCTACGCAAAAAGGAATCCAGACCTAGTCCCCGCAAAAGCGGGGAACCAGTGTTAAAAAAGGATGATGGATTCACCGCTTCAAGTGCGGGGCAGGCTCCGCTTTCGCGGGAATGACGAAAATGGGACAAAAGGAACTTTTTACGGAATCATCATATGTATTGGCATAAAAAATGATGTTAAAATAAGACATGGGGCATTACCTGGCAATTTAGAAAATGGCAAAGTTGTCCTGGAAGTTAAGTCCCGTTCTTTGACGAGCGGGTTTTTACAAATGGCGGGCGAAATAAAGGGAAAAGGGAGGAGGTTTCCATGAAAAGAATTTACTTCACGATAATTTTTGCCGTTTTCATGGCCTTCAGCGTTCCGGCATCTGCCGAACAGGCCGCAGAGGATGTACTCAAAGCAATTGTTAAGATACGGTCGATTATTCCCAAAGACGCCCACACCGCCAAGTCGCTGGGTACGGAACGGGAAGGGAACGGCGTGGTTATTG
>JAOUFX010000479.1 GCA_029857975.1 Deltaproteobacteria bacterium
TGTTCGCCGTTTCCGGGCCAATGACACCCCGGACATCGCCCTTACCGAAATTTCCCGGGTCCTTGGCCATCTGGACGGCCTGGCCATAAGCCAGGTAATTGGCCACGGTGCCTCCTATCCCCGGAATAACGCCGATGATAAACCCCAAAATCGTAGATCTCAAAATAAGCAGCTTATTCCTCAGTAAGTGACCCACAGCCTTGCGCCGTGAGCCCTTTACCTGGATCTTTTCGCTCACAATCCCCTTTTGTTGGGTATAAAGCTTTATAACCTCAGAAATGGCGAAGGCCCCCACGAGGGCGGGGATCAATTCAATGCCGCCCCACAGGTAGGAAATGCCAAAGCTAAACCGAGGAACCCCAGACACTGGACCCATCCCAATGCAGGACAAAACAAATCCTAAACTGCCGGCACAAATATTGATTAAGAAGGATCCCCCGGTAACGGTGGCAATCATGACTACGGTAAAAATTCCCAGCCAGAAAACTTCCGGAGGGCCAAACAAGAGAGAAAGAGGGACAAGAAAAGGAATTACCAAAATGAATATGATAAGCCCAAGAAAACTGCCGGTCAAAGAAGACAGTCCTGATATGGCCAGGGCTTCCGCCGCCCTACCCTGCTTGGCGAGGGGATACCCATCCAGGGTGGTGGCAATGTTCTCCGGCGTTCCCGGGGTATTAATCAGGATGGCGGCTATGGAACCTCCCACGGTTGTAGCCCCGAAAATGGCTGGCAGCAGCAGAAAGGCATCCAGAGGGTCCACTCCATAGGTAAAGGGAATCACTAAAGCCAGAGTGGTCATGGCTCCCATTCCGGGGACAGCCCCCATAATGAGGCCTAAAATTATTCCGGAAAAAAGCAGCAATATGCCCAGGGGACTGAAAAGGTGAGATGATATTAGACCGAATGATTGAAATATCGTACCTATTTCCATTTTGCCCCACCTTACATTAACTGGGACGCAGATTTACCCTGTTAGATTTTTACTATCTAACAGGGTAAACGCAGATAACCGCAGATCATTATTTTCTTTTTAGTTTATCCTGATCATCTGTACCACTACGATTCAATTAGTCGAAGCTACGAGAACATTCGTTTTTCAGCAGTTCCCGGGCTTAACTTTTATCCCGGGAACCACCTCCTAAGGAGTCAAGTAGGATGATCTCGTAAAAAGTCATCAAGATGGATGGCAAAGTAAAAAGCTCCAGATGCAAGGCGCGCAAAACCTGAGGAGGGAGGCGTACTTAAAAGGTACGCCGCAACGACGAAGGTGAAGCGCAACGCAGCAGATGGACTTTTTACGAAGCCATCAAGTAAAACGCCCCTCGCTTTCAGAATGTTACGCGCCCCCTTTGATCAATTTCAATATCTCTTTTTGTTTCGACCACGTCTCCATCGCTTGGGGAATGAATTTTAACAGCTTCTCCCGGGGTATGATCTCCATGGGTGACTTAGCCTTTTCCGCATCTGCCAAGCAGGCTGGGTCTTTCAGGGCTTTCATTAAGGCCTCCGCATATGTATCCAGAATGTTCTTGGGCGTTCCGGGAGGCGCAATGAATGCTTTCGGATCATAGAAAGCGGAGTTGATCTCTTGGGCACCGGGAATGCCGGCCTCCACTGCAGTCGGAATATCAGGAATCATCTTGTTCCGCTCATCGTCGAGGATGAGGATCGTCCGGAACAGCCCTTGCTTGGCGTACTTGTCATGGGCTTCCACTGCTCCAAAATAGATCTCCGCATCCCCTCTCTGAAATCCAGCTACAACCCCGGCCGTCCCTTTGTAGTGGACGAAGTGTAATTTGCTCGGGTCAAACAGTTTACTCACGGTCCCCACAAATAGTGGGGCTACATGGGCTGTCGAGCCAAAACCATAGGTCGCAATCCTAAGCTCATGAATTTTACTCAGAACATCCTTCCAGGTTTTCACATCGGGCACCGACTTGGGATTGGCATATACCGTCCGGGTGTAAAGAGAAGGACCTCCCAGGATCTCAAATTTGCGCATGTCAAATTTAACTTCACTGGTCAGCTGATTCAAGATCATGGCATTGAGGATGGTCAAACCGATGGTGTAACCATTGGGCTTGGCATTATACACATCGGTCGTGCCGATAACCCCCCCGCCACCGCTTTTATTCACGATAACAATGGGCTGGTCGCCGGGGAGATATTTTTTCCAATGGGGAGCAACAATACGGGCATAAAGATCCGTACCGCCACCGGCCGGCCAGGGTACGATCATTTTTATCGGCTGTTTCGGTACCCATCCGCCTGGGCCTGCTTGGGCCGGGTTTGCATAACTCATCAACAAGACGGTGGATATGAAGAAGGTGAAAATAATAAAGAGAAGACGTTTAAACATTTTTTACCTCCTTTTGGGGCTGAATCTTCGGGGTTATCCGCTTTTTCTTCCTTTTCTTTTCCGCGTCACCTCCCTTCTTTTTATGAATGTTATGCGCCCTCGATTTACTTTATATTTATTGAAAGTTAGTTCCCTTTATCACGAGTTCGCCTTGGGTGTCAAGGGGCTAGTTGCTGGCCCCTTCACTTTTTATTTTCTATCATGATTTCGGAAGGATTATCAGGACCCGGCGGGGAGATGCTGCGCGCCGGCCAAACGGTGGGATCAAACCTTTTTGCACCCCTCACTTTGACTCCGCAAGAAGAGAGCACAAACAACATATATCTTTGCCACAGCGGTGGAAGTAAACCTCCAATTCATGGAAGAACCACCGCCTTTTGGCCCAGCGCAGCATCTCCCCGCCGGGTCCGGGCAGGACTCACTGGTTCGGTCGGGGGCAAGGCGCAAGGATTGTTAGAGCATATATTCACTTATGCTGCCATATCAATCTACCCCGGCGGATGGTATATTGGGGCGCAAGGCGACGTTGGCCTCGGAGGGTATTCCCATCGCAATCCTCAAAAACGAACTCACCCGACTCGAGAGACAAAACCGATATATCGGCACATGCCCCTTCTTTGAGTGTACCGATGACGCCCTCCATCTTCATGATGCGAGCCGGATTGGTGGTAGCGCAAGCAAGAACCGATGGAAGATCCATTCCCAGGCTTAAGAACTTTGACAAGCAGTGAAGAAGATTCCGGGCCACCCCCGCTTTTCCTCCCCGGGTCAAATCAGTAGAAATCGTATCCGGAAGAAAGCCTTCATCCAATACTCTGCGGGCCACGGGGAAGTTCAGGTGATTGCGGCCGTGTCCCACATCAAAGATGATGCCCCTCTGCCTAGCCTCTCGGGCAGAAGCGGAAATCCGTTTATCCCCATCCAGAATGCCCATCCCCCGGCCGTGTAGAAAATGAGTAACGATGTCCCCGGGTTCTAACAAGTCGAGGATTTGGCTTAATGGCACCGGCGGGTTGGTTACATGAACCATGGTTGGGAGACCGCCGGCAAGAGACGCAGCCTGCTTGGCCAGCCTGAGCGGCTCTATGCCGTTGTTCCCTACCGTCTCCTTCTGTTGACGGACTTTTATGCCCAGGATCAGTCCGGGATATTTGCCGGCCATTTCTGCAGTCCTCTGGGGATTCAGCAAAGGAAGATAGGTTGACTCTCCGGTAAGTAAATCGGCCAGCCCAATGGAGGAAATATGCAGGAAGGCCAGTATTCGTGTCTCCGCCCGGTCAATTAAAAACTCTTTAAATCCCTCGAAGGTAGCCGCCCCCGAACTTCCTCCATCAACAAGGGTCGTGACGCCTGTAGAAAGACAG
>JAOUFX010000480.1 GCA_029857975.1 Deltaproteobacteria bacterium
CCTTCGTTCATTCCCCGACCCTTATGGATATCTGGTTGGGAATATCGCTCGTAATTCTGCTCCTGGAAGCATGCCGGAGAGTTGTAGGCCTGACCCTGACGTTGATCGCCGGCCTTTTCATCACCTATGGATTTGCCGGCCAATACATGCCCGGGTTACTCGCCCATCGGGGCCTTTCCATAGAACGGTTCGTGGATTTGCAGGTCCTATCCCCCAATGGGATCTTTGGATTGCCCATCGGGGTATCGGCGGAACTGGTTTTTTACTTTATCCTCTTCGGCGCCTTCCTGGAGCGGTCGGGCGGAGGAGAACTTTTTACGGATTTGGCGTATTCAGCAGCCGGCCGGGTGAGGGGTGGCGCCGCCAAAGCGAGCGTTGTTTCCAGCGCCCTGTACGGGACGATATCTGGAAGCGCCGTGGCCAACGTGGTGATTACGGGTCAGTTTACGATTCCGCTTATGAAAAAGAGCGGCCTCAATCCCGCATTTGCCGGATCTGTTGAGGCCGTGGCTTCGACCGGGGGACAGATTATGCCCCCGGTCATGGGGGCGGCTGCTTTCATTTTAGCTCAGATTATAGGCGTATCTTACTGGGAAGTGGCGATTGCCGCCGCCCTGCCCGCCTGTTTGTATTACGTAGCTCTCTTTTTTGCCATTGATTTTGAAGCGGTCAAGAAAGGACTCCGAGGATTAACCAAAGCGGAGCTGCCGGATGTGAAAACCGGGTTAAAGATACGGGCTCATTTGCTCGTTCCCCTGCTGATTATGATTTACTATATCATTAGCGGAAGCGTTACACCGGTGACGGCCGCCTTCCGGGCCATTGTGGCTACCTTCCTCATAAGCTTCCTGCGCAAAGCAACGATGATGGGGCCCGAGAGGTTGTTGTCGGCTCTGGAGAAAGCGGGCAAGGAGGCCGTCAATGTGGCCATTCCATGCGCGGTGGCGGGGGTGGTCATCGGGGTCATGATCCATTCCGGCCTGGGATTAAAGTTCACGGATTTGATGATTTACCTTTCGGGGGGCATCCTTATATTCACCATGATCCTGGTGATGGTGGCCGTAATCATCTTAGGCATGGGGATGCCCACGAGCGCGGCCTACCTGATTGGCGCCATCATGCTGGCCCCGGCTTTGATCAATTTGGAAGTTACGCCGATTGCGGCCCATTTGTTTATTTTTTATTTTGCGGTTATCTCTATGATTACGCCCCCTGTAGCCCTGGCTTCCTTTGCGGCCGCCTCTATAAGCGGAGCGGATCTCTGGAAGACAGGGATCACCGCTTTTAAAATCGCCCTGCCTGGATTTTTAATTCCTTATGTTTTTGTGTTTAATAACAGTCTTTTATTACGGGGGTCCTGGTTGGAGATATTGTGGGTCACGGGGACCGCTGCCGTCGGGGTCATCGGTTTTGCGGGGGGGATCTCGGGGTACTTTGCCCGGAGTGCCACTAAAGTCGAGCGCCTTTTCCTGCTGATTGGAGCTGTCTTGTTGATCGTTCCCGAAAAGTTAACAGACTTTGTGGGGATGGGGATATTAGCCGGTATCTTCGTCTGGCAGAGAATCAGAGAGCCGGTACCCAAAGCGAAATTGACCCCCTGAATTGTTCATAGAAAAGGAGAGTGCAATGCGGGATTCTACCATAAGGACATTTATGCCGGATATGAGTAACATGAGAACATTTATTCGCCGCCTGGAAGAAGAAGGGGATCTTGTGCGTATCGAAAAAGAGGTTGAGGGCGGGGATGAGATCGCCTCCGTGATGTGGGAGCTGGAGGAACGCAAGGGAAATAATGCACCCGCCGTCATTTTTCAAAAAATAAAGGGGTTGGAAATTCCGGTGGTAAAAAATCTCTTTGGTTCTTTAAGGAGGTGGGCATTTATCCTCGGGGTTCCCGATTGGAAAAATATGAAGATTAGAGAGTTGAAGAATTATCTGCTGCAAAAAATAGAATCGGAGAAGGACTGGGTGGCACCCGTAATTGTCCCCCATGCTCCCTGTCAAGAAGTCATCATCAAAGATAACCCCGATTTTACCAAGTTCCCCATTTTCCGCTGGCATCCCACCGATGGAGGCCCATACATCACCTTACCCGGAGTAGTCATGAAAGATCCGGAGTGGGGACAGAATATAGGGATGTACCGAATCATGATCATAGACGGACGCACCGCTCCCATGGTGATCAATGCCCCGCAGGATAGTGGCATCTATTGCGCCCGGGCCAGAAAAAGGGGAATCACGAAGGTGGATTGCGCGATCGCCATCGGATTCGATCCTCTTCTTTACCTGGCCTCGGTCATGAAGATGCCGGTCGTGGGCCGGGATGCCGAATTCAGGTTTGTGGGAGGCTTATACGGGAAACCGGTCCAGCTGGCCAAAGGCGTGACCGTGGACATCGATATTCCCGCAAGTTCTGAGATCGTGTTCGAAGGGTACATCGATTTAGAAGATGTAAGAGATGAGGGGCCATATGGAGAGTATACCGGCTATTATGGGGAGAAAATGGTCCAGCCCACTTTTCATCTGCAATGTGTAACGCACAGAAAGAACCCCTATTATGTGTCGTGTACAAGTGCCCATGTAGCCAGTGAATGCTTGATTCTTCATTATCCTCAACCCTTCAGCTGGTACCGGAGAATGAAGACCGAAGTCGTGGGCTTCCGGGACGCCTATCTGCCGTTACAGGGCAGGAATTTTATGGCCATCGTTCAGATCCACAAGCGTTATCCGGGGTGGGGGAAGCAGGCCATTATGTCCGCTCTGGGCTCTGGTTTCGCTGCCGCCATTATTAACTGGCTCATCGTCGTGGATGAAGACATCGATATATATAATTGGGACGATGTGCTCTTTGCCCTGGCCACGCGGGTGGATCCCCAACTCGACATCATCACCTTTCCTCCCTTGGCGGTCAATGCCCTGAATCCCTCGGCCAGATCAAGAATTCCAGAGAGTAAAGATTTTCCCTATACCAATTTCGCGCTCTGCTCTAAAGTGGGTATCGATGCCACCAAAAAATTTTCCAACGAACCTGGCAGGCAGCGACCCACGCCCCCGCTCTCCCTCCCAGATATGGAAGTTTTAGCGAAGGTGAGAAAGCAGTGGCAAGAGTACAAAATAGATTAAAATAAAATTCAGTTTTTCCAGGCGTATTACCTTCTCCTTGCTTTAGGCCCTCAGGGGGACGCGATGGAGTTTGATGAAAATTCTTCGCAGGCGCCCTCGGGAATGAAGCATGATCATCACCTGCCAAAGGAAGAATGAAAAAAGGGAAAAAGTACTGAGGTCCTTATTTATATAAATTTGTTGACAGGGATGGCTGCAAGGGATTACTTATAAATGACGCTTCTATGGCGATATCTAGTCAGCTGCTTAATAACACCCAAAGCGGTTTAATGGTGAATGACTGCTGATGATCGTTGATGTCCCCCCAATTTTTGCTTTTGGGCATGACAAAAAGCTTGAAGCGCAATAACGGCTCGAGGGGATTCAGGAGGAATTATCTTGCGCGAATGCGGGTGTGCGAACCTAAACGAGTTTCCGTCCTGGATATCAGATCGGATAAAGGTATCAGCTTGGTGCGGATTTTGGCCTTTCAGCTTTCCTGGTCATTGCGGGGAAGATTTAGCAAGGAAGAGTATTTTGGAGGCAAACAAATCACTTGAAAGGAGGAAAAATATCATGCAAAAGCTGACTGCAAAATGGCCAATTTTTGTGGCGGT
>JAOUFX010000481.1 GCA_029857975.1 Deltaproteobacteria bacterium
GCCTCGAAGCGGCGACGGAACTCCCGCGCCACCGCCAATTCGCGGAGTCCTTCTTCCATCGTGTCGGCCCGCCCCCGCTTGAGGCCGATAGCCATCACGGCACCGACGACGGCACCGCAGACCGCCCCCGTGTTGCCGAGCCCCCCGGCGAAGCCGAAGGCGATCCGGCGAATGACATCGTTCTCTATCTCTATGTCGAATTCCTGGCACACGGCCTGGAGTACAGCCTCCGATCAAGCGTAGCCTTGCTCCATGAATTGCGTGGCCCGGTTCTGCTCCATAGTCTTCCCCCTTTTCCCGGTCTGCCGCCGCCGCATCACCCCCAGGGGTGATGCGGGACCGATTGCGTCTTGTCGACGATTACACCCCGTGCTGTGCCAGCCCAACCCCGGTGAGGAGAAAGACCGATACCCACTTGCTCAAGTCGCCTCCTGCGCTGTGGCCCGGAAGGCCTGGCAGTCTAACGTATTAAGAGTTTTTACGGCGCGGAGCCGACGTAAAAACTTAGTTGAACAAACCTTCTCACGGGGGGCTTGTACATCTCTGGAGTTTTAATCGTCGTATGGGTTGATTTGTGGACTATTATGGGGGATTTTTTCTTTGAAATCAAGGAATACATCGAAGAGATTGTGTATCCTGTGGTCATATCGGATACGGATCCTGGTAAGAATTGGGGCATTGGATCGGGAGACAAGGTCGGTTTCCAGAGTTTTGGCGCAAGGAGGGGATAACGGAACCCCCATGGGATTGTTGGCCGTTGATCGGAACAGCGGGTTGTGAGGATTCCGGCAGAGAGAAGTCACGGCGGCGCCCTCCATCTGCGGGGAATCGTCAGGATCGAGATCAGGTATCCTTTGTGGCAGAGCGGGCAGAGAAAGGTGGATGCGGGAAACTCGGTTCTTGAATCGCCATTCAAAGGTAAGGGTTCATCTTCACCGGTGCCGGGATTCGTCAGTTCCTGGCGGGTCTGTTCAAGGAGGCACCGGTTGCGGGGGCTCAGAAGGCCGTAATAGCGCACCTTGTGGAAGCCTCGGGGAAGAACATGCTGGAGGAAACGGTGGATGAACTCCGCTGCCTCAAGGGTCATGGTCTTCCACCGGCACTCTCGGGAATCTTTGTAGCGGAATGTGACCTTTCCGCCTTCTGCAGTAAGTATCCGGCTGTTGGTAATGGCGGTTTGGTGGATATATCGGGAGAGATAGGTCAGGGTTTTATCGGCGGTATGGATGCTGGATTTGCAGTAGACCACCCAGTGGGTTTTCCATATCGACTTCGGGAAGACCGCCTCGGGAAGTTTTTTGCACGCCAGGGCAATAAAAGTGGCCCGGAAGATATCCGACAGGGCGCTCACCGGCACGAGATAATTCTTCCGGGCATAAATCCAGTATCGTTGGTCGTGGGAAAGCCCCCCGGCCGGTATGAGGCAATGAACATGGGGATGGTAGACCAATGCCCGCGTCCAGGTGTGCAGGACGAAAAGCATGCCGATCTTCCCTCCCAGATAGTGGGGGTCGGAAGCCAGTTTCATCAGTGCAAGGGCTGCGGCCTCCATCAGGAGGGCATAGAAGATCTTCTGGTGAGACCGGATGATCTCATGCAGTTCCCTGGGGACCGTAAAGACGGCATGGTAATAGGGAACCGGCAGGCGCTCCCGCCGCCTTTTTTCAAGCCATGCCTTTCTGTCGGATTCGTGGCAGGTGGGACAGCTTCGGTTTTTGCAGGAATGATAGGAATAGCGCAGGTGGTCGCAGTGATTGCACTGGAAGAGATGTCCTCCCATTCTCTCGGTACGGCAGTCGGTTACATCCTGCATTGTCCGCCTGTGACTGGGCGGCATGGCGTGGCCGTACCGGTCGCTGTATTCAGGCCCGCAAGACCGGAAAATATCCGCTACCCCCGGCATGGCCGCGTTACAGATCGGCCACGAGGCGATTCAGGGTTTCGGCGAGGGTATGGAAACTCTTGTCTGTTAAATGGGTGTAGAGGGCCGTCGTGGTGGGGCTTTTATGCCCCAGGAGTTCCTGGATCACCCGCAGGTTGATGCCTCTCTCCAGCAGGTGCGTCGCATAGGAATGGCGCAGGGTATGGATCGACGCCTCCTTGTGGATTCCACTTTGGAGCACAACGATCTTAAAGGTCTTTTGCAGGGTGGTGGCAGAAAGGGGCTCACGGCCCTCTTTGGTGGGAAAAAGATAGAGATGAGGGCGGCGCTGAGCCCAATAGTTACGCAACAGCTCCAGCAATCGCTCCGGGAGGGGAACGCACCGATCCTTCCCCCCTTTGCCGTCGCGGACCCAGACCAGCATCCGTGTACTGTCAATGTCATGCACCTTCAGTTGTATCCCTTCGGAAAGACGGGGGCCGCAGGCGTAGATGACGGTCAAGACCATGCGAACGGTGAGATGCTGAACAAGAGAAAGGATGTGTTTCACTTCGTCGGGACTCAGGACGACCGGAAGCTTTTTCCTCTTTCTGGGCCGAACGAGGTTAAAGATGAGCCATTCCCCCTTGAGGGTTTTCTCGAAGAAAAACTTGATGCCGCAAAGATGGATCGTGAGGGTGCTGCTCGCAACGCCTCGTTCCTTCACAAGGTAGAGGAAATAGGAGCGGAGTTCTTCCTGGGTAATGTCTTCCGGGGAACGGTGGTAATGCCTGGCAAGACCCCTGACGGCTCCGAGGTAGGCGGTTTGCGTCTTTGCCGAGTACCCATGCAGCTGCATGTCCTCGATCATTCGTTGTCTGATTGCGCTCATGGCATTCTCCTTTCAGTGTGGGTTTGTGGGTCCCAAGGTAACGGACACTGAAAGGATTTTGAGGCAGGTACTGAATTTTAAGAACAAAAAAACAGTGCCTCAGCACTGCTTCATATAGCTACCGCGAGAGCGGTTTAGTTCAACAATAATTAGACGGATCGGTATAATACCCCAATTTACGCCCAGTTGTCAGTATAAGAAGTCATTAAAAAACCCCACCTCTCTTTCAAGAATGGGATTCAAAATCTCCTTCCCATACCTTCAATCCGAGCAAGGGAATTGGAGGGTTAATTTCAGGGAAATGATACCAGAGCCGATAAGATTGTCAATGGCAAAGGATAAGTTCTACCGGAATAGTCCCACTAAATCCAATTTGTTGTATAATATTAAATTAAAACAAAAACGATTCCCTTTGGGACAGTGGGTGGATTATTGCCCATGTGTGCTCATTGAGGTCGGGATCAGAAAACGGAAAGGATATTAACGGCTAAAAAATCCATTATGAAAGTAAAAAGAACGAACCCACTTAAGGCTGATTTGCATCTTCACACAGCGGAAGATCCCCTCGATGACGTTCGGTATACGGCCAAAGAGCTTATCTCAAAAGCCGCCGCCGAGGATTTTGATGTTATTTCCATCACCAATCATCACCGGATAACCTTCAATGAGGACCTTCATTCTTACGCCCAGGAAAAGGGTATTCTCCTCATTTCTGGGATTGAATTGAACATCCAGAGACGTCACGTCCTCGTTTTGAATCCTCCTCCCCATAAAAAGTGTTCAGATTTTCCTTCCCTTTCAAAACTGCGGCGGCCGGAAACCTTGATCATCGCTCCCCACCCCTATTATCCGGGAACGTATTCTTTAAATGGATACCTTTTGGAGCACATAGGACTCTTCGATGCGCTCGAATATTGCCATTTTTATTCCCAAATGATCAACTTTAATCTCAGAGCCGTAG